>NZ_DXLC01000274.1:0-5873 GCF_019414905.1 Streptococcus sp.
AATGCTTACTTCACTTCTGTAAAAATTAACTTCTACACCTACAAAGCTTATTCTTAGACTTTATAACAGTCTAAGAATAAATAGAGATTCATACAGTATCTAGATTTTCCAAAAATTTTTTATAATCAAATATTATTAACGAAACTATCCAAATCAAATCCGATGATTGCTTCAAATAATTCTTTAGTTGTTTGACTAGCGAGGGCTTTTATTAAAAAATTTTTTCAAATAATTACCACATTGACACATAAAATTCTTGCTTTCTAAATTTAAGTGTGATATATTTATAACATAACATTTAAATGTTATATATTTATAACAAAAAAAGGAGTCTATCATGAAAAAAAGTCAAAAAATGCGTGGCCTCATTGCAGTGATTGCCGTAGCTCTCTTTATTGATTTTATTGTTTTATTTGGTTCTAATCTTAGTTGGGGACCCAAGTTAGTTATTACTGGTATTTCAGTGCAATGTCAAATTGTAGCTATTTGGAGCTGGCTACATATGAAACTATGGTCTCATAAAAGTCAGAAAGGTAAGGGGAAGACTATTTTTGACTTGTCTGCTAAGCTTTACACGATACTTTTGTTTGCAGCAAGCATTTTTTATACAGTAGGAATTTGGGTTGCTACCCCTAGCGTAAGTTCTGGTATTAAAGAATGGATTTTGGGAATTAGCCTCGTTATTGAAGTGATTGTATTTGGTTTTTTCTCTTTGAAAAATGTCAAGGAAACTCCGGACGAACGCTTTTATGCTAATTTAGCAAAGGCAGCTAGCTTGTTGTTTGTTTTTATACTAGGCGCACTGATGATCCTAGCAGTTATCATTGGGTATATGGGGTCTCTCACTCTTTACATGGGACAGATATTTATTAGCATAGCTGTCTTGATTTGCATCTTTGCGGTTGTCTATTTTATCTTGGAACGTAGAGGATAAGCATGGCCAAAGAAAGCAAGATTATTACTAATCTCAAATCTGTTCGTGAGTCCACAGGCATGACCCAGCAGGAGTTAGCCGACCTCATCGGCATGCGACGCGAGACAATTCTGCACTTGGAAAATAACCGTTACAATCCTTCGCTGGAGATGGCTCTTAAAATTGCTCAAGTTTTTAATCTGAAAGTAGAAGACCTATTTGAACTCAGACAGAAAGAGGAAGCATAATTCTTTTCGAGACCTAGTATTAAGTTCATTGATTAATTAGGAATTGAGTCCAAAAGAAAAAATCTTTTGAAAATGTGCTCTTTTAAAATATAGTAATTCTTTCGAATTAACGTTTTGAGAATTGTGATGCCTTACGAGCTTTCTTAAGATCTGGTTTCCTAAATACTTTGAGTACACTTATGGCATTGATGCCCCTAAACACCTAAAAACTCTGGTAGGAAAAGGTTATGCAGTCATTGAAACAGCTTTTGACTCACTTGATCATCTCAATGCTACTATGAAAAAGAATATTCTGAAAAGCAAGGGAATTACAGGACTATCTAAGATGAAGGCTGCCGATCTGGACCAAACCCTTCATGACAACTTTTCAGAAGAAGAATTAGCAAGTCAATTTTCAATTCGTGGCTACAAATTGACTCCAAAGGGGGAACAGATACTCGAACAATACCAGGACATTATCGATCGTCATCCAAAGAAAAAATCTCTAATCAAGTGATTTTTTGGTTGATTTTCTCTAAAACTACCTTATCACTAACATTTGAAATCCCCTTCCTTTTAGGGTACAATGGTAGAAATGAATTTTTGAGAGGATCAGAATGAAAAAATTAGCAACCCTTCTTTTACTATCAACTATAGCCCTTGCTGGATGTAGCAGTATCCAACGTAGTCTGCGTGGTGATGACTATGTTGATTCCAGTCTGGCTGCTGAAGAAAGTTCCAAAGTAACTGCCCAATCTGCCAAGGAGTTAAACGATGCTTTGACAAACGAAAACGCCAATTTCCCACAACTATCTAAAGAAGTTGCTGAGGACGAGGCTGAAGTCATTCTCCACACAAGTCAAGGAGATATCCGTATTAAACTCTTCCCTAAACTCGCTCCTTTAGCGGTTGAAAACTTCCTCACTCATGCCAAAGAAGGCTACTATAACGGCATTACCTTCCACCGTGTTATCGATGGCTTCATGGTTCAAACTGGAGATCCAAAAGGAGATGGTACAGGTGGTCAGTCCATCTGGCATGACAAGGATAAGACTAAAGACAAGGGAACTGGTTTCAAAAACGAGATTACTCCTTATCTCTATAACATCCGTGGTGCCCTTTCTATGGCTAATACTGGTCAACCAAACACCAATGGTAGCCAATTCTTCATCAACCAAAACTCTACAGATACCTCTGCTAAACTCCCTACAAGCAAGTATCCAAAGAAAATCATCGAAGCCTATAAAGAAGGGGGAAACCCTAGTCTAGATGGCAAACACCCAGTCTTTGGCCAAGTGATTGACGGTATGGATGTTGTAGATAAGATTGCTAAAGCCGAAAAAGATGAGAAAGATAAACCAACGACTGCTATTACTATCGACAACATCGAAGTGGTGAAAGACTATGATTTTAAATCATAAAAACCAAAAAAATACAGTATCCACATTCGGTACTGTATTTCTTTTACTCTCATTCTTAAGTTAAATTATTAAAATCCCAGATTTGGTCCATCCAGCCTTCATAGAAGTCTGGTTCGTGGCAGACCATAAGGATAGATCCCTTATATTCTTTGAGAGCGCGTTTGAGTTCATCCTTGGCATCCACATCCAAATGGTTGGTCGGCTCGTCCAGCACTAAAACATTGTTTTCACGATTCATCAAGAGACAGAAACGGACCTTGGCTTGTTCCCCACCTGACAAGACCTGAATTTGACTTTCAATATGCTTGGTTGTCAAACCACAACGAGCAAGGGCTGCACGAACTTCTGCTTGGTTAAGTGCAGGAAAGGCATTCCAGACAGCTTCAAGAGGAGTTTGGCGATTACCGCCTTCTACTTCCTGTTCAAAGTAGCCAAGTTCTAGGTAGTCACCGCGTTCCACTTCCCCAGCGATTGGCGGAATAATGCCCAATAGAGACTTCAATAGAGTTGTTTTACCGATACCATTGGCACCGATAATAGCAACCTTTTGATTGCGTTCAAAGGTAAGATTTAAAGGCCTGGTCAGAGGACGGTCATAACCAATTTGCAAATCCTTGGCTTGGAAAATAAAGCGCCCTGGTGTACGAGCCGGTTTGAAATCAAAGGATGGTTTTGGTTTCTCACTTTGCAGTTCGATAATATCCATCTTATCCAATTTCTTCTGACGGGACATGGCCATGTTTCGTGTTGCAACACGCGCTTTGTTTCGAGCAACGAAGTCTTTGAGGTCGGCAATTTCTTTCTGCTGACGTTCGTAGGCTGCCTCTAGCTGAGATTTCTTCATGGCATAGACTTCTTGGAACTGGTAGTAGTCACCAGAATAACGCGTCAGCTGTTGATTCTCCACATGGTAGACAATATTAATCACGTCGTTCAGGAATGGAATATCGTGTGAAATGAGAACAAAGGCATTCTCATAGTTTTGGAGATAGCGCTTGAGCCAGTCAATATGCTCAGCATCCAAGTAGTTGGTCGGCTCGTCCAACAGCAAGATATCAGGCTTTTCAAGGAGGAGTTTAGCCAAAAGTACCTTGGTTCTTTGCCCACCTGACAAAGAAGTTACATCCGTATCCATGCCAAAGTCCATGACACCAAGAGCACGCGCTACTTCGTCAATCTTAGCATCCAAGGTATAGAAATCACGACTCTCTAAACGGTCTTGAAGTTCACCAACTTCTTCCATGAGAGCATCAACATCCGCTCCATCTTCAGCCATTTCCATATAGAGGTCATTGATTCGGACTTCTGCTTTAAAAAGCTCATCAAAAGCTGTACGGAGCACATCGCGAACAGATTGACCTTCAGCAAGGACGGAGTGCTGATCCAAGTAACCGGCAGTCACATATTTGGACCACTCAACCTTCCCTTCATCTGGCAGCATTTTACCAGTCACGATGCTCATAAAGGTTGATTTTCCTTCACCATTGGCACCGACCAGGCCGATATGTTCACCCTTGAGGAGACGAAAGGACACATCTTCAAAAATTGCACGGTCACCAAAACCGTGACTCAGATTTTTAACTTCTAAAATACTCATTTTAATTCCTTATCTTGTTTTTATACTCTTCGAAAATCAAATTCAAACCACGTCAGCTTCACCTTGCCGTACTCAAGTACAGCCTGCGGCTAGCTTCCTAGTTTGCTCTTTGATTTTCATTGAGTATTATGTAATCGTTTATAAAGTAGCCAAGCCAAATAGCCACCCAAGGTATTGGTCCACAAATCATCAATCTCAAAGACGCGATTGAAATCAAAGAAAAAATCTAAGACTAACTGCGTACACTCAATTCCAAGACTCACTAGAAAACTGAAAAAAAGAACTCTTTTTGTTTTCCTTAAATTTGGAAAGAGATAAAGGAGTTGGAAAATCAGAGGAAAAAGCAAGAAGACATTGAGGATATTTTGTAAAAAAATCCAATATAATTGTCCCATATCACCCACTTCACCCAGTTTCCAAAGAGAATTGAAAGGAGTCAAAAGAAAAACCAGGCGATCAAGATGCTGAATACCTGGAGTTTCCACTCCCACGGGAGAATGTTCTTGAGGAGTAAAACAAAAGTAGACGATACAAATGCTATAGAAAATGACTCCCAAGACCAAAATATGATTATGAGTTTTCTTCATCATTACGGATTGACTGCTGCGACTGCTTTCTGGCGGTCACGTTTCATTGTATTAGAACGCAATTGTCCACAAGCTGCATCAATATCAGTTCCATGCTCTTGACGAACAACACAGTTAACCCCTTTTTTCTTAAGCGTATCATAGAAGGCCATCACGCGCTCTTTAGGACTGCGGCTATATTGGTCATGCTCACTAACCGGGTTATAAGGAATCAAGTTTACATAAGACAATTTCTTGATATTCTTGAGCAATTCAGCCAATTCCAAGGCTTGTTCTACACCGTCATTGACTTCATTGAGCATGATGTATTCAAAGGTCACACGACGGTTGGTTGTCTCAATATAGTACTCAATAGCAGCAAAGAGTTTTTCAATCGGAAAGGCACGGTTAATCTTCATGATGCTTGAGCGCAATTCATTGTTGGGTGCGTGAAGTGACACGGCAAGATTGACCTGAACTCCTTCATTAGCAAAATCACGAATTTTATGGGCCAAACCTGAGGTTGAAACCGTAATGTGACGAGCACCGATAGCCATTCCCTTGTCATCATTGATGGTACGAACGAAATTCAAGACATTGTTATAGTTATCAAAAGGCTCACCGATACCCATGACAACGATATGGCTGACGCGTTCATCCTGACCACGCTCATCAAAGTATTTCTGAACCAGCATGATTTGCGCTACGATTTCACCGTTATTGAGGTCACGTTGCTTCTTAATCAAACCAGAAGCACAGAAGGTACAACCGATATTACAGCCGACCTGAGTGGTCACACAGACTGACAAACCATAGTGTTGGCGCATAAGTACAGTCTCTATCAACATACCATCTGGCAATTCAAAAAGATATTTAACTGTCCCATCAGCAGACTCTTGAACAATACGTTGTTTCAAGGGATTGACCACAAACTGGTCATTAAGCTTCGCAATCAAATCCTTAGAAAGGTTGGTCATTTCTTCAAATGACTGGACACGTTTACGGTAAAGCCATTCCCAGATTTGGTCTGCACGGAATTTCTTTTCTCCCTGCTCCAAAACCCATTCCTGCATGGTTTGACGTGTTAAACTATAAATTGACGGTTTCATTTCTTCTCCTTATTCTCTACTCACTTCTGACGAATGACAA
>NZ_DXLC01000274.1:5883-6411 GCF_019414905.1 Streptococcus sp.
GCCCCTTGTCCTCTTTCTGAGAATGCTGGTCTTTCTGACGACGTCTATTTTTCTTATCTGCATTCGGTTTTCGTTTGGTTTGAGTCGGCTTCTTTCCTTTTCTAGAAGGCAGTTCTTCTTCCTTCTTACGCATTTTCTTGTCAAATGATGCTCGCTTAGGGGCTTCATTTTCTAAGACAAAATAGGCACAACCATAACTACAATACTCTAAAAGGTAGTCTTGTAAACGACTGATTTTTTCAAGTTTTTCTTCTGTTCGGTCATCCTTATAAAAACCTCGTAGGCGAAGCTGTTCGTTGCTCCAGTCTCCCACGATATAATCAAACTTTGTTAAGACTTCTGAAAAACGCTGATTAAAAGCCGTCACATCGAAGGCATCCTTGATATTTTCCACCAAGGAAAAAGCTATCCCTTCCGTTTCTACCTTGTCCCCGTGTAAATGGAACTCAGGACCAGGAAACTTGTTATAGTTGTATAATTCAGGTGCAATTTCTTTTCGCATAGATATCCTTCTGTCTCTTATACACA
>NZ_DXLC01000275.1:0-2042 GCF_019414905.1 Streptococcus sp.
GAATATGATATTGTAGCTTACTATATTTCTGGTGAAAACCATTATCCTATTCTTTCCAGTGGTCAGCTTGAGACCAGTGCTGTGAGCTTGGTTAGTCTGCCAGAAACTTATTTATCAGTTCTCTTTAATGATAGTGAACAAATCAAGGCTTTTGTCTCAGAACTTGCTCAAATTAGCCCAGAACTCAAGGTGGCTATCCAAAAGGTGGAATTAGCCCCAAGCAAGGTGACTTCTGATTTAATTCGATTGACTATGAATGATTCGGACGAGGTCTTGGTTCCTCTATCTGAAATGAGTAAGAAACTGCCTTATTACAGTAAGATTAAGCCTCAATTGTCAGAACCGAGTGTGATTGACATGGAAGCTGGAATTTACAGCTACACTGTAGCGGATAAATTAATTATGGAGGCTGAGGAAAAAGCCAAAAAAGAGGCCGAAGAAGCTGAGAAAAAGCAGGAAGAAGAACGTAAACGTTTAGAAGAAGAACAGAAAAAACAAGAGGAAGAGAGCAATCGAAATCAAACGACCCAGCGCTCATCGCGTCGCTAGGTTTACCTTTTCTCTTATAGTTCTTTAGTTGCCATGTTTTTACTTGACAAGTGCTAGTAGAAATAATAGAATAATAGAAAACCTTTAAAGCAGTCCAGAGAGGCAGCTAAGGTTAGACGGTGAAAGGGTGGAGACTACCCATTTTTCGTGGAACCTTGCTGTTGGCAGGTTCCTTTTTTCGTGGTTTCTGTTGCCCAGACTCTCTCACTAGCAAAGGTAAAAGGAGAAACCTATGCGAGAACATCGTCCAGTCATTGCTCTTGATTTTCCTAGTTTTGAGGCGGTCAAGGAATTTTTAGCTCTTTTCCCAGCAGAAGAAAGCCTTTATCTAAAGGTAGGGATGGAGCTCTATTATGCAGCGGGTCCTGAGATTGTATCTTACTTGAAAGGTCTGGGTCACAGTGTCTTTTTGGATCTCAAACTTCATGACATTCCTAATACAGTCAAATCAGCTATGAAGGTCTTATCTCAGCTTGGTGTGGATATGACCAATGTTCATGCTGCTGGCGGTGTAGAGATGATGAAGGCTGCGCGTGAAGGTCTTGGAAGTCAAGCCAAATTGATCGCTGTAACGCAGCTTACATCAACATCAGAAGCTCAGATGCAGGATTTTCAAAATATTCAAACCAGCCTGCAAGAGTCTGTGATTCATTATGCTAAGAAAACAGCTGAAGCGGGATTAGATGGTGTCGTTTGCTCGGCTCAGGAAGTACAAGTCATCAAGCAGGCTACCAATCCAGATTTTATCTGTCTGACACCGGGCATTCGTCCTCAGGGAGCTGCTGTGGGAGACCAAAAACGCGTGATGACGCCAGCAGATGCCTATCAAATCGGTAGTGACTATATCGTAGTGGGACGTCCCATTACTCAAGCTGAAAATCCTGTTGCAGCTTATCATGCTATCAAGGATGAATGGACACAGGACTGGAATTAAAAAAATAGATTATAAAAATAAAAGGAGAATACCATGACACTTGCTAAAGATATCGCTAGCCACCTCTTGAAAATTCAAGCAGTTTACCTCAAACCAGAGGAGCCTTTTACTTGGGCATCTGGTATCAAGTCACCGATTTATACAGATAATCGTGTGACACTAGCCTATCCAGAAACTCGTACCCTAATTGAAAATGGCTTTGTGGATGCTATCAAAGAAGCCTTTCCTGAGGTCGAAGTAATTGCAGGAACTGCAACAGCAGGGATTCCACACGGAGCCATCATTGCTGATAAGATGAACTTGCCATTTGCCTATATCCGTAGCAAACCAAAAGACCACGGAGCTGGTAATCAAATCGAAGGTCGCGTGGCTCAAGGTCAAAAAATGGTAGTGGTTGAAGACCTTATTTCAACTGGTGGTTCTGTTCTTGAAGCTGTTGCAGCAGCCAAGCGAGAAGGAGCAGATGTTCTCGGTGTTGTAGCGATTTTCAGTTACCAATTGCCAAAAGCAGATAAGAACTTCTCAGATGCAGGTGTCAAACTTGTGACGCTTTCTAACT
>NZ_DXLC01000275.1:2052-3522 GCF_019414905.1 Streptococcus sp.
CATCTAGCCCAAGAAGAAGGTTACATCACGCCAGAGGGCCTTGATCTTCTAAAACGCTTTAAAGAAGACCAAGAAAATTGGCAAAATGCCTAAAAAATAGAAAATCAGGTAGTCACTAGGATTACCTGATTTCTTTTTGTGATTTTATTGAGTATTAGTCAACTTTTCCGCCTTCAACAACTAGGTCATCTGCTTTAGCAGCGTCACCGTAGGTTGGGTGGAGTGTTTTTTCATAGGCTTTGTGGAAGAAGTTTTCCTTACCTAATTTTTCAATATCTTTATTAATAAAGTCTAGCAATTCTTGGTTGCCTTTTTGAACTGCTGCTGCGATGGTATCTGGATCACCGAGGGAAGTAATTCCAACTTCAAATCCTTTATTTTCAAGCGCCCAAGCTAGAACTTCCGTATTGTCAGTTGAAAAGGCATCTCCACGTCCGTCAAGAAGGGCTTGGTAAGAGTCACTGTATTGGTCGTATTTTTGGAGTTTGATTTCTGGATGATTCTTTTCAAAATAAGTCTCAGCAGTCGTTCCTTTTGTGACAATTAAGGTTTTACCTTCAAGTTGTTTGACGTCTGTAATGAGACCAGTCTTAGGTGATACGACTCCAAGTGAAACTTTCATGTATGGAAGGGCAAAATCAACTTGTTTCTTACGTTCGTCAGTCACCGTAAAGTTGGCAAGAGTAATATCTACCTTGTTTGAAATCAAGTATTCAGCACGGTTGGCAGCGTCGACTGAAACGTATTTAACCTTCACCCCAAGGTCTTGAGCCAGTTGGTTCCCAAGTTCGATATCGTAACCTTGGTAAGAACCGTCATTGTCAACGTAACCAAAAGGTTTCTTATCTCCAAACACGGCGATTCGTAGCTCACCGCTTTTTTTGATTTCATCGATTGTGCGAGCCTCGGCAGTAGTTTTGCCAGACGATGAACCAGCATTTCCACCTGAGCTACAAGCTGTGACAAAGATAAGGGCGAAGGCAAGTGCCAAAACAGTTAAGAGTGGTTTGAATAGTTTCATAAGAATCTCCTTTATAGATATGAGCCAAATTGGCTAAAGTCAAAGACGTTTAAAAATTCCTGGGCTCGTTTAGTTTGAGGATTGGTAAAGAAGGCTTGAGCCGTTCCCTCTTCAGCAATTTTCCCTTTGTCGAGGAAGATAATCCGATCGGCAATAGCTTGGGCAAACTGCATTTCATGGGTTACTAAAATCATGGTACGGCCTTCTTGGGCCAAGTCATTTATGAGTTCCAGCACCTCACGCACCATTTCTGGATCCAGCGAAGCAGTCACTTCGTCAAAAAGGATGATTTCTGGATGCATGAGGAGGGCACGGACAATTGCAACCCGTTGCTTCTGTCCACCAGATAATTGACGCGCAAAGCTATGTTGTTTATCCAACAATCCAACACGTTCAAGTAATTGCAGAGCTTCTTCCGTTACTTCCTTCTTGTCTCTTCCCTGAGCCTT
>NZ_DXLC01000276.1:0-1998 GCF_019414905.1 Streptococcus sp.
CATTTCTAAACGTTGGGTCTTGTAAGCCGTCCAAGATAGAACTGTCGACATACCTCCATAAATCAATAAAGAAGGTAAATTACTTGGTTGATGCAATAAAGCAAAGACAATCGTACCAACTACAAATCCCAAGTTCTCTTTTCCTCGGAAAATCTTTTTAGGAACAATCCCACGGCACAAGATTTCCTCACAAATTGGAGCAAGCAAGGCTAGCAAGAAAAAGCTAGAAATCAAAGAACTATTCTGAACCATATCGTTAATCTGAGACTGGTTAGCTGTTGTCGTCTCATTTGACAGTTGTAACAAGATAGAACCAAGTATATTTGAACAGATAATAACTAAATAACTCAAGCCCAAGCGTGCCAAATCCTTAGCTCTGAAAAAAGAAAAATTAAAACTTGCTAATTGCGTTTTACGAGCTCCAATAATAAATAGCACCAGAACCACAATCGAAATACCAGCAACTATCAGTCCTGACTGTAATAGCGGTACTTCTCTTAAGGTTAAAATAGCAGTAACCCCTATAGGAATCTGATATAAGATTGTCGCTAGCAAGAAGACCAAAAGCCATCCTGCACGATTCAACAATTCTTTCCACATATTTTTCTCTTTCATCACCCATCTCCTTTGTATTAAAAAAGGGGGAAAATCCCCCTGGGTTATCCTATTATAAGGCCATGCTGATGTAGTTAAGGATAAACAAAGCATCCAAAATCCAAATCATGACATGAACATCTTTAGCTTGACCTTTGACAAGCTTAGTCAAAGTGTAAGTCAAGAAACCAACTGCAATCCCTTGGGTGATAGAGTAGCTGAATCCCATAAAGATAGATGTGAAGAAAGCAGGAACCGCTTCAGACATATCGTCCCAATGGATATTTTTCAAGCTAGCCAACATCATAATCCCAACGATAATCAAGATTGGAGCTGTAGCGGCTGTTGGTACGATCGCTAGAAGTGGACTAAAGAAGCTTGAGATCGCAAAACAGATAGCTACAACCAAGGCTGTCAAACCAGTACGTCCACCTGCACCAATACCAGCAGCAGACTCAACATAAGTCGTTACGTTCGAAGTACCAGCGATGGCACCAATTGAAGTACCAATCAAGTCAGAGTAAAGTGCCTTGTCCAACTTAGCTGATTGGTGATTTTCACCATTTGTCGCTACGATACCAACTTTTTCACCTGTACCAATCAAGGTACCAATTGTATCAAAAATATCTGTCAATGAGAAGGCAAGAATGGCCATCAGAGTTTCAGGCAAGCGAGCTGTATCTGAAATCAAAGCTCCCAGACCTTCTGAACCAAGAGCTGCACCAAAGACTGTCTTCAAGTCTTCAAAGGCCGCACCAACATGGTTATTAGCAAAATCGATACTAGACAAATCTACCAAACCAACTGCAATAGCAAGAACAGTTGTTGTCAAGATAGAGAGGATAATTCCCCCTTTAATCCCTTTGATAACAAAGAAGATTGTGATAGCAAGTCCTGCAAGAGCCACCAAAACAGCTGGATTATTAAAGCTGACCAAGCCTGGGACTGCTGAAGCATTTGCTGTAATCGCTGCTTGAGCCTTATCAGCCCCTTCTCCTGCAACCGTGTAATTTCCTGGATCGATAGAGAATTTCAAAAGTCCAGCATTCTTAATACCTACGTAGGCAAGGAAGACACCGATACCAGCTGAAATAGCCGAACGAAGGGCATTCGGAATCGATTCAATGATCATTTTACGAACATTTGTCAAGGTAATAATCAATGAGATAATTCCACAGATGAAGACCATAGCTAGGGCTTCTTGCCAAGAATAACCGAGTCCAAATACAACTGTAAAGGTAAAGAAGGCATTGAGTCCCATACCTGGCGCTTGAGCATATGGCAAGTTGGCGTAGAAGGCCATCATCAGGGTACCAGCAACTGCACCGATAATCGTTGCGAGGAATACACCCTGAGCAGGCATTCCTGTTTGCGAAAGAATTTGTGGGTTTACAAAGAGAATAT
>NZ_DXLC01000277.1:0-11269 GCF_019414905.1 Streptococcus sp.
TCTTTCCATTAACTTTATGCTATAAGTATAACACTATATGAAATCGTTGTCAACGATTTTCTGTTCTTTTTTGTCTCTTTTTTTATATTTTTGTTGTTTTTATAGTTTGTTACTAAAAAACAAACACATAAACAAACATTCCAAACATTTTTGCTGTTCTAGAAATAAAAAAAGCAGACCATTTAAGCCTGCTTTACGATTGATTCTTATATAAATTTCCTATGAAGAAGGAAAAGCAATTATGATAACTTATTCTTCATCCATACTCAAGACGCTGAGGAAGGCTTCTTGTGGAACTTCTACTGATCCGATGGCTTTCATGCGTTTCTTACCAGCTTTTTGTTTTTCCAGTAGCTTACGCTTTCGAGAAACGTCACCACCATAACATTTAGCAAGTACGTTCTTACGAAGGGCCTTGATATCAGTACGAGCCACAATCTTGTGTCCAATTGCTGCTTGAATTGGCACCTCAAATTGTTGGCGAGGGATGATTTTCTTAAGTTTATCAACGATGAGTTTTCCACGTTCGTAGGCAAAATCCTTGTGAACGATAAAGCTAAGGGCATCCACCTTGTCTCCATTGAGAAGGATATCCATTTTCACCAGCTTAGATGGGCGATACTCTGACAATTCGTAGTCAAAGCTTGCATAACCACGTGTCGAAGACTTAAGCTTATCAAAGAAGTCAAAGACGATTTCAGCAAGTGGAATTTGATAGATAACATTGACACGGTTATCATCAATATAGTCCATAGTCACAAAGTCCCCACGCTTGCGCTGAGCTAGCTCCATTACTGCTCCTACGAACTCCTGTGGTACCATGATTTGCGCTTTAACATAAGGCTCTTCAATGGTTGCAATCTTAGTTGGGTCTGGAAATTCAGATGGGTTAGAGACGTCCATAGACTCACCATCGGTCAAATTAACTTTGTAAATAACAGACGGAGCTGTCATGATGAGGTCGATATTGAACTCACGTTCCAAACGTTCCTGAATAACATCCATATGAAGAAGTCCAAGGAAACCACAACGGAAACCAAATCCAAGGGCCTGAGATGTTTCTGGTTCAAACTGAAGACTAGCGTCATTCAGTTGCAATTTTTCAAGCGCTTCACGTAGATCATTGTACTTGTTTGACTCGATAGGATAGAGACCCGCAAAGACCATAGGATTCATCTGCTTGTAACCATGTAATGGCTCTGCCGCAGGATTGGTTGCCAAGGTAACGGTATCACCCACACGGGTATCCTGAACCGTCTTAATAGAAGCCGCAATATAACCAACGTCACCAGTCGCAAGGAAATCACGACCAACAGCTTTCGGCGTGAAAATACCAACTTCTGTCACATCAAAGGTCTTGCCATTGCTCATAAGCTGAATCTTATCGCCAGGTTTGACAACCCCATCCATGACACGCACTTGGAGGATAACCCCACGGTAGGCATCGTAAACCGAGTCGAAAATCAAGGCCTTAAGTGGCGCCGTCACATCACCCGTTGGTGCTGGCACTTTTTCTACGATTTGCTCAAGGATTTCCTCGATACCAATTCCAGCCTTGGCAGAAGCCAAAACTGCTTCACTGGCATCCAAACCAATCACATCTTCAATCTCTGTACGCACGCGCTCAGGGTCTGCTGCTGGCAGGTCAATTTTATTAATGACTGGCATAATTTCCAAATCATTGTCCAAGGCTAGATACACATTGGCAAGGGTTTGAGCCTCAATCCCTTGGGCAGCATCAACCACCAAAATCGCTCCCTCACAGGCAGCGAGCGAACGTGAAACTTCATAGGTAAAGTCTACGTGCCCCGGCGTGTCAATCAAGTGGAAAATATAAGTTTCCCCATCTTTTGCAGTGTAATTCAACTCGATGGCATTGAGTTTAATGGTAATCCCACGTTCTCGCTCTAGATCCATGCTGTCCAAAAGCTGGGCCTGCATTTCACGACTTGAAACCGTCTCTGTCTTTTCCAAAATGCGGTCTGCTAGAGTCGACTTTCCGTGGTCAATATGGGCGATAATAGAGAAGTTACGGATCTTCTCCTGTCGTTTTTTCAATTCTTCTAAGTTCATGATTCTCTTCCTTTCAGGGTATCTATTTATTATAAATTGTTTTTGACATTTTGACAAGACCATACCCTGCTAGGAGTACTAATCTTCAGCGACAAAGCCGTCATTTTCGATAAAGTGATGTTCTGTCATTCCTTGGTCAGTAAAGACAATCCCATGAAGAACACCACCATAGACAGCTCCTCCGTCCATCCCAATCTTGCCATCTTCTGTAGTCCAAAGCTCAGCAGTACCACGCTCTTGCTTCAACAAACCATAGACCGGTGTATGGCCAAAGACAATGATTTTTCCAGTATGATTTTCTGCTTCGTGGAATGGTTTTCTAAGCCAAACTTTTTTATAATCTGTCGTTTCATGCCAGTCAACCAAGGTTAAATCAATACCTGCGTGAACAAAGATATACTTATCTGTCTCTACCACAAACGGCATTTGACGAATGAATTCAACCAAATCTGCTGCTTCGGTGGCAACACGATTAGCATCCTCAACTCCATCAACCGGTGCATCCAAGGGACGACCTAGGATAGAGTTAATGGTTGTATCTCCACCATTGCGACGATAATGGTCATAACTTTCTTCTGGATCATCTAGCCAAGTCAAAAACATATACTCGTGGTTTCCTGATAGACAGATGGCCCCTTGATTGTCCACTAAGTCCTTAACCATTTCTAGAACACGGCGACTATCTTCACCACGGTCAATCAAGTCCCCTAGAAAGAGCAACTGGGTCTGACCATCCCACGTTTTGAGAAGGTCTTCCAGCATCCCAGCTTTTCCGTGAACATCTCCAATTACATAATAGTCTGTCATCTTATTTCTCCCTGTTTCTCAACAATTCTCTGGCTTGCGTCAGGGCTGCTTCCGTCACATCATCACCAGCCAACATCTTAGCAACTTCTTCCACTCGCTCTTCAACCGTCAAGAGACGAACAGTTGAAACTGTTGAATGGTCATTACTAATCTTCTCAATAAAGAATTGATAATCTGCAATCGCAATCACTTGTGGTAAATGGGAAATAGCTAGAACCTGCCCATGCTGGCCAATCTTGTGAATCTTCTGTGCAATAGCCTGAGCTACACGACCTGAAACTCCTGTATCCACCTCATCAAAGACTATGCTGGTCTTGCCTTCTTTACGTGAAAAGGCAGACTTAATGGCTAGCATGAGACGAGACAATTCCCCACCAGACGCAACCTTATCCAAGGGTTTAAAGTCTTCACCAGGATTAGTTGAAATGTAAAACTCAACCATTTCATTTCCCTCACGACTGAATTTGCCCTTGCTAAAACGAACCTGAAACTGGGCTTTTTCCATATAGAGGTCCTGCAGTTCTTGTTTAATCTCAGCTTCAAGCTGCTGAGCTAAATCATGACGAGCAGAGGCAAGCTGACCTGCCAAATCAACAAGATTGACTTCCAGTTTCTTGAGCTCTGCTTCCATGTCCTCAGACGAAAGATTATTACCTGTCAAGAGATTGTATTCTTCCGTAATCTTGGCAAAATAAAGCAAGACATCGTCTACAGTCCCACCATACTTACGGGTAATGGTATGAAGGAGATCCAAACGATTCTCAACCTGCATAAGACGATTGCCGTCAAAATCAAGGTTCTCAATGATTGCTTCCAAACGTTTGCTTATATCTTCTAAGACATAGTAGGTCTCAGACAGAGAGCTTGAAATTTCACGGTATTCAGGGTCATACTCTTCAACACTTTCCATGTCATTCATGGCCGAACGAACATTGGCCAGACTTGAAAAATCTTCATTGTCCAACATACTATATGCATTGGTCAGCGTATCCGCAATATTTTTATGATTGAGAAGTTTATCACGCTCTTGATTGAGAGCCAGATCTTCTCCAGCTTGCAAGTTTGCTGCCTCAATCTCTGCCATTTGAAATTCCAACATTTCAATACGTGCCTTATGTTCTTGTTGGTTTTTCTTGACTTCCAGAACCTGCTTACGCATTTTACGGTAGGCATCAAAACTCGTTTGATAGGTTTCTTTCAAGCCCCAAAAAGCTACGTCACCGAATTCATCCAACATTTGGATGTGCAGTTGAGGACGCATTAACTCTTCTTGGTCATGCTGACCATGAATGTCCACAAGATGTTGCCCAATAGCACGCAAAACAGACAGATTGACCATCTGGCCATTGACACGGCTGATACTACGACCATTTTGCAAAATTTCTCGACGGATGATAATTTCATCACCTAATTCTAAACCTTGCTCATCAAAAATTTCCTGTAAAAGGCGACTATTCTCAACTGAGAAAAGCCCCTCAATCTCTGCCTTTGGCGCACCATGACGAATAACATCTGTCGTCGCACGAGCTCCCAACATCATATTCATGGCATCAATGATAATCGACTTCCCTGCACCCGTTTCACCAGTCAAGACAGTCATCCCCTTTTCAAAATTGAGGGAAATAGCCTCAATAATGGCAAAGTTTTTTATCGAAATTTCAAGTAACATATAGACCTACCAATTTTTTACTTGTTCAAAGATTTCCTCAGCTAGACTTTCACTTCTGGCAATGACTAAAATCGAGCTATCATCAGCTAAACAACTAAAAATCTTATCCGCAAATGTCTCGATTAACTGAGCTTTTACAAAGGCTGTATTTCCTGGTATAACTTGGAGATTAATCATCTTATCCATCAATTCAGCTGACTCAATATTGTCTTCAGCCAGTTGCAAACTTTTCACGATTGATTTTGGCAATTCATAGACATAGGTGTTGTCTCTCAAAGGAATTTTGACAATGCCTAGCTCTTTGATATCACGTGATACTGTCGCTTGAGTGGCAGTGATTCCTGCCTCTTTCAAATGTTCTACGATTTCTTCTTGTGTACCGATTTGATAATCTGTCACAAATCGTCTAATTTTTTCAAGTCTCTCTTTTTTATTCATCTTTAAATTGACTATGCGCCCTCTCTACTACTTTTTCAATCTCAGCAAGAACCTGATTGCTTGCTGACTCTTCTTTTTTCAAATACGCTAAAAACTCAATATTCCCATGACCACCTTGGATGGGAGAAAAATCCAATCCAAGGACTGAAAAGCCTTCCTCTACTACCATGGTTGTGACAGATTCAAGGACATGTTGATGAACCTTGGCATCACGAATGATTCCGTTTTTCCCAATTTGCTCACGACCTGCTTCAAACTGGGGCTTAACCAAAGCCACAACCTGACCTTGTTCAGCCAAGACACGGTGCAAGGCCGGTAAAATAAGGCTGAGGGAAATGAAACTCACGTCAATGCTGGCAAAGCTCGGTTCCTGCTCGAAATCAGTCTTTTCAGCATAGCGGAAATTAAACTGCTCCATGCTGACAACCCGTGGGTCTTGACGTAATTTCCAAGCTAACTGATTGGTACCAACATCAACTGCAAAGACCAACTCAGCACCATTCTGCAACATGACATCAGTAAATCCTCCAGTAGAAGCACCGATATCAATCGTTGTTGCTCCTTCCACTGACAAATCAAAGACCTGCAAGGCCTTTTCCAATTTCAAGCCACCACGGCTGACATACTTGAGTTTCTCACCCTTGAGTTTTAACTCGGTGTCATCTGGAATTTTCTCTCCTGGTTTATCAAACCGTTCTCCATTCAGGACTGCTACGACTAGACCAGCCATAACACCGCGCTTGGCCTGTTCTCGCGTTTCAAACAAGCCCTGTTTATAAGCTAGTACATCCACTCTTTCCTTAGCCATTGATTCTCAAACTTTCTACTACTCTTACAATCGATTCTGTTTCAAAGGGAACCTGCTGGGCGATTTCTTCTAATTTGGCATTAGCTTGATCCAAAGTCTGGTTACAAAAGACAATTGCCTCTTCCAAGCCCAACAAGGCTGGATAGGTTGACTTTTCTGCCTGTATGTCCTTTTGTGGTGTCTTGCCGATTTCCTCAAAACTAGCGGTCACATCCAGTACATCATCTCGAACTTGAAAAGCAAGCCCAATCAATTCACCTACAGTTTTAAGTTTCGCCTGCATCTCAGGTGCCAATTCGGCTATAATAGCAGCCGCTTGAAAGGGATAGGCTAGTAGTTTCCCAGTCTTATTAGCATGAATGGTCTGAAGTTCTTCCAAAGACAAATGCTGGTGTTCACCCTCCATGTCCAGAACTTGCCCAGCCACCATACCCAGACTACCTGAAGCAAGGGATAAGTTGGCAATCAAGTCCACCTTGATCTGACTTGGCAAATTTGCCTGCGCTATCAAAGCATAAGGATCTAGGAATAAAGCATCTCCTGCCAAAATGGCCATAGCTTCTCCAAATTTCTTATGATTGGTCAAACGCCCTCGACGATAATCATCATCATCCATAGCAGGAAGATCATCATGAATCAAGCTCCCTGTATGAATCATTTCCAAGGCCGCAGCCACCTGCGCGTGAGCAGGTTTAATAGCGACCTGCAAGGCTTCCAAAACTTCCAACAAGAGAAAAGGGCGAATACGCTTGCCACCAGCATGAATGGAATAGAGAACAGACTCTCGCAAACTAGAGGCAAACTGCTGGTCTCCATAAAAGTCTTCCAAGGCTGACTCGACAAGAGCTAATTTTTCTTGCTTCTTCATTCAAAATCACTTTCTGTTCCGTCTTCTTGCATGACCTTGACCAAGGTCTTTTCAGCCTTGTCCAGCGTCGCTTGGAGCTCTTTTGACAAGACCATGCCCTTTTGAAAGGCAGCAATCGCATCTTCCAGAGCAATTTCACCATTTTCCAAACTTTGGACAATGGTTTCCAGTTCTGCTAGATTTTCCTCAAATTTCTTTTGTTTTGACATCTTTAACCTCTAATTCTACTCGACCATCTCGCATCAAAAGCGTCACTTGGTCTTTTTTCTTCAAACTCTCAACCGAATCCACAACTGACTCTTCTTTTTTGACAATAGCATAGCCACGCGCCACGATTCGACTGGTATCCAACATTAGCAAGGCTTCTGAAAGTCGCTTGACTTCAGCAACCTTGGCATCATAAACCAGAGCCATTTGGCTGCGGAGAAGCTTGTCCAACTGTCCTAAACGGTCTTGATAGCGTTGGATTTTGGTAACAGGTGATAATTGTACCAGTCGATGCGTCCTTGATTGTACTATCTGTTTGTTATCAGAAATCCGTGTACGTAAACTTTGTGTTAAGCGCAGTTGCAGTTGATCCAAGCGTTGCATATAGCCATCATACAAACGCTCTGGCTGTCTAAAGATAACAGACTGACTGCATTTTTTCAAAGCTTCTTGTTTTTTAGATAGGACATTTCGGACTGCCGTTGCCATCCGTTTTTCCTGATTTTGCAAATGAGCTAATAGATCCAACTTGGTCACAGGTGTTGCTAGTTCAGCAGCAGCTGTTGGTGTGGCAGCGCGACGATCTGCAACAAAATCTGCCAAGGTCACATCCGTCTCATGCCCCACACTAGAAATAACTGGCAAACGAGATTCAAAAATGGCTCGTACCACAATTTCTTCGTTAAAGGCCCAGAGATCCTCTATGGAACCACCACCACGACCAATAATCAGCAAATCCAAATCGTCTCGTTGATTAGCACGCGCAATATTTCGAGCAATTTCTTCTGCTGCCCCTTCACCTTGCACCTTAGTTGGATAAAGCAGGATATCGACACCTGGGAATCGCCTGCTGACGGTCGTGATAATATCTCGAATCACGGCTCCACTGCGACTGGTTACTACACCAATTCTCTTAGAAAATTGGGGCAGAGCTTGCTTGAAGCGTTCTTGAAACAGGCCTTCTTCTGTCAATTTTTTCTTGAGTTGTTCAAACTGAATCGCAAGTGCCCCAACCCCATCAGGCTCAGCCTTTTCAATGATGATGGAGTAGCTACCGCTCGGTTCATAGACCTGTACACGCCCAATCACATTGATCTTCATCCCTTCTTCCAGGTCGAAACCTAATTTCTGATAAATTCCAGACCAAATAGTCGCTTGAATAACTGCATGGTCATCTTTTAGGGAGAAATATTGGTGAGTAGGTCGTTTACGAAAGTTGGAAACTTGACCAGTTAAATAGACCCGTTCCAAATAAGGGTCTTTATCGAATTTCATTTTCAGATACTTGGTCAAAGTTGTTACCGATAAATACTTTTCCATCTCCACCTACTATTCATTTTCTTGCTCTTTCATGGGTATTATTATACCAAAAATATGCCTAAAAATCTCCATTTATGTACCATTATGAGAGAAAAATAGAAAAAGGAGGCAAGGCCTCCACATCTGTTTATTTACTATTTCTAGCTTCTTCCAAAATCTTAGCAATCTTGGTCGTCAACAGGTCAATAGCCACTGTATTGCTGACTCCCTCAGGAATGACGATATCCGCATAACGTTTGGTTGGCTCAATAAACTGGTGATACATAGGTTTAACTACACCTAAGTACTGGTCAATAACACTATCAAGACTACGGCCACGCTCCTCCATATCACGCTTGATACGACGAATAATGCGCACATCATCATCCGTATCCACAAAAATCTTGATGTCCATCAAATCACGTAGGCGCTTGTCCTCCAAGACCAAAATCCCCTCAACGATAAAGACATCTTGAGGCTCCTGACGATAGGTCTTGCTGCTTCGTGTATGTTCTGTATAGTCATAAGTCGGGATATCCACCGGACGCCCTGCCAACAATTCTTTAATCTGCTCGATCATCAAATCTGTATCAAAAGCAAAAGGATGGTCATAGTTGGTTTTGACACGCTCTTCAAAGGTCAAGTGAGACTGATCCTTATAGTATGAATCATGCTCAATCATGGAAATCTTTTCATCAGGGAAATGCGATAAAATGGCTCTTGAAACACTGGTCTTACCACCACCAGAACCACCTGTCACTCCGATAATGATTGGTCTATTTTGCATGCTATCCTCCGTTTTTTTATCCGTCGTCTATTCTATCACATTTTTTGCAAAATTTATAGTCTGATTTGGATAGTCTAGGGGAAACAACACTCCCTACACCTCAGTTAGACTAGCTAAAAACCTTCCTTGGCTTATAGAGATTGTCCCGTTTTTCTAGAATGGCTAGCAATGTATCGCCTTCAAAAGCAGCCAATTCTTGATTTGTTTGGCCGAGCTCAATAAAGCGACCAAAGCGCACTTCTGTAGCCTCTTCTGGACTTAGGAAAACTTTGACAAGGTCACCTGTTCCAATCTCTAGAGGATGGAGAAAATCTAATTGCTCATCCTCCACTTTTCTAGCAATTTCTTCCAAGGTAAGAGCATCTTCTAGTTGCAAACCAGCTGCACTAGTACGAGTTAACTGAGACATATGGGCCGCATAACCCAATTTTTCTCCCAAGTCAACAGACAAGGTACGAATATAAGTTCCCTTACTGCATTTCACACGAAAAGTAAAGCGTGCAAGATGACCCTCATAAGAAATTGGACTTGTTCGTTCAAATTGATAAATGGTCACCTGACGCTCTGGACGCTCCACTTCCTGACCAGCACGCGCATACTCATAAAGCTTACGACCATTGACCTTGACCGCCGAATACATAGGCGGAATCTGGGTAATAGGCCCAGTCAAGCTCGTAATTACTTCATCAACAAGCTTTTCATCCAAGGGCAATAAAACAGGTGTCTCAGCGACCACTTCCCCACTGGCATCCTCTGTCGTCGTGGAATAGCCCAGAGTGATTTCCCCCTCATAGACCTTGCCCTCATCCTGCATGAACTCGACCATGCGGGTCGCCTTGCCAACCGCAATAGGCAAAACACCCACCACATCCGGATCCAAGGTCCCTCCATGACCAATCTTCTTGGTTCCCAAAATCTTACGCAGTTTAAAAACCGCATCATGCGAGGTCATCCCCGCTTCTTTTTTTAAGTTGATAATACCGTTCATTTTTGCTTTCTATTTCCCCTTCAATGCTTCAAACTTCGCTTTCATGGTTGGATTTTTTCGAGTCAATTTTTTGACAGAGACATCTTCCAACTTATTGTTTGCGAGGCGGAGTTGGTTTTCAGATGTTGTCAGGAACTTCTTAATCTCTTCCATGCGTTTGATAGCCTTGTCGATTTCATCAATAGCTTTGCCAAAGTTGGTCGAAGCAGAGTTGTAGTTCTTGGCAAAAGCTAACTTAAAGGCATCCAAGTCTTCTTCAAAATGCGTAATGTCAATATTTTGTTCGCGAACCAAGGCCAACTCCTGCTTGTATTTTAGGGAATTAAGCGCCGCATTTCGCAAAAGCCCAATCAACTGAATAAAGAATTGAGGACGAACCACATACATCTTTTCATACTCATGGCTGACGTCAACAATCCCTGTGTTAAAGTAGTCATTATCGGCCTCAAGCATAGTCACCAAAACCGCATACTCACAGTTCTTCTCCCGACGGTCCTTGTCTAATTCCTTGTAAAAATCTGCATTCTTGTGCTTCTTCTCTGTTCCATCCGCTTCATTTTTCATCTCAAACATGATGGAAATGATTTCCACTCCATTTTCATCACTCTCACGGAAGATAAAGTCCCCCTTAGACCCACGCGCAGAGACCTTGTTATCCTTCTCAAAGTAGGCATTTGGAAAGGCGAAACTACGGACCTTGTTAAACTCACTCTCTGCATACTGTTCCAGACTTTCCCCGATGGCTTTTGTAGATTGCTGGGCTTTGAAATTCTTATAGAACTCGACCTGTTCACTCGCTGCTTTGAGCTGGGCTTCATAGTTTTGCTTAACTGAAGCAAGAGAAAGCTCGTTTTCTTTTTCTTGTAATAGGAGCTGATTTTTGACCTGATCGCGTTCTTTTTCTAGGTCAGAAAGGGTCTTTTGTAGTTGATTTTCATGCTCCAAACGCAAGGTAGCCAATTGGTTTTCCAAGGCCTGTACTTCCTTATCCTTAGCCAATAAGGCCTGATTGCTTGTCTGTTCAACCTCTTTCTTGGCCAATTCTTTTTCTGTATCAAAGTTTTGGATTTGACTCTGCAATTGAGCGATTTCTTGATCCTTTTGAGCTAGTTTAGACTGTTGTTCATTCATGGCCTTTTGCTCTGCCAAGGCCAGTTCCTGCTTCATGCGATCGTGCAATTCCTTATCAAACTCTGCTGTTCTCACTTGGGATAAAAGTTCAGCATACTGACTTTCATTTACTGTAAAGACTTCTCCACAGTTGGGACATTTGATTTCGTTCATATCGTTCCTCTTTCTAGGCTTCTGTAACCATTATATCATGC
>NZ_DXLC01000278.1:0-1188 GCF_019414905.1 Streptococcus sp.
GATAAAGAAGCCTACATCGTCACCAACAATCACGTTATAAATGGCGCCAGCAAAGTAGATATTCGATTGTCAGATGGGACTAAAGTACCTGGAGAAATTGTCGGAGCTGACACTTTCTCTGATATTGCTGTCGTCAAAATCTCTTCAGAAAAAGTTACAACAGTAGCTGAGTTTGGTGATTCTAGCAAGTTAACCGTAGGAGAAACTGCTATTGCTATTGGTAGTCCGTTAGGTTCTGAATATGCAAATACTGTCACTCAAGGTATCGTATCTAGTCTCAATCGAAATGTATCCTTAAAATCTGAAGATGGACAAGCCATTTCTACAAAAGCCATCCAAACTGATACTGCTATCAACCCAGGTAACTCTGGTGGCCCACTAATCAATATTCAAGGACAGGTTATCGGAATTACCTCAAGTAAAATTGCCACAAATGGAGGAACCTCTGTAGAAGGCCTTGGTTTCGCAATCCCTGCAAATGATGCTATCAATATTATTGAACAGTTGGAAAAGAACGGAAAAGTGACGCGTCCAGCTTTGGGCATCCAAATGGTCAATCTCTCAAATATTAATACAAGTGATATTAGAAGACTGAATATTCCAAGCAGTGTAACATCTGGTGTAGTTGTTCGTTCTGTACAAAGCAATATGCCTGCAAATGGTCACCTTGAAAAATACGATGTTATTACAAAAGTAGATGACAAGGAGATTGCTTCATCAACAGACTTACAAAGTGCTCTTTACAATCATTCTATCGGAGACACTATTAAAATAACCTACTATCGTAACGGTAAAGAAGAAACTACATCTATTAAACTTGACAAGAGTTCAGGCGATTTAGAATCTTAATTGACATCTATGTAAAGAAAGCTTTACATAAGAGAAAAGATGTGTTAGTGTAGAATCATGGAAAAATTTGAAATGATTTCTATCACGGATATACAAAAAAATCCCTATCAACCTCGAAAAGAATTTGATGGAGAAAAACTACATGAACTAGCACAGTCTATCAAAGAAAATGGGGTCATTCAACCGATTATTGTTCGTCAATCTCCTGTTATTGGTTATGAAATCCTTGCAGGAGAGAGACGCTATCGAGCTTCACTTTTAGCTGGTCTAACATCTATCCCAGCTGTTATTAAACAGCTTTCAGACCTGTTTAATAACAGCTGGGATAGATGTTAGACC
>NZ_DXLC01000279.1:0-313 GCF_019414905.1 Streptococcus sp.
TGCATCGACCAACCAATGGTTGATGATGAACGGCTGTGACCACCAGCCTGTTCAGAGAAATCTGAGCGAAGCCATTCGCGTGGCAAACGAACTCTTCCCTGACGTGACCTTTATTCATAGCTCATTTGACGAATATGTCCAAGCACTGGAAAGTGCTCTTCCTGAACAATTATCAACGGTCACAGGTGAGTTGACCAGTCAGGAAACGGATGGTTGGTATACTCTTGCTAACACATCTTCTTCCCGTATTTACCTCAAACAAGCCTTCCAAGAAAACAGCAACTTGTTAGAGCAGGTCGTGGAACCATTAACC
>NZ_DXLC01000279.1:323-1231 GCF_019414905.1 Streptococcus sp.
CTTTACCGTTGTCAACACAGCTTTACATGACAAGGTTGATACAGTCAGTGTTGTAGTGGATGTTGTGACTTGTGATTTTAAAGAATTACATCCGACTGAAGGTTACAAGAAGATGGCAGCCGTGACCTTGGCAGATTACCATGTTGAAGATTTGGATGGCCATGTCCTTGAAGCTAAGATTGAAGACTTGGGAGCAAGTTTTGGCTATACTTTGCCTAAAGATAAATTCCGTCAACCCTATATTGCACGTCAAGTGCGCGTGACAATCCCAGTTCATCTTGCTCCACTTTCTTGGGCTAGTTTCCAATTGGTTGAAGGCCAAGTAGAATACCGAGATGGTATTTATCAAAATGGGGTTATTGATACACCGTTTGTAACTGTGAGTGTAGATGAAGGAATCACAGTCTATGACAAGACTACAAATGAAGCTTACGAAGACTTTATCCGCTTTGAAGACCGTGGAGATATCGGAAACGAGTATATTTACTTCCAACCAAAAGGTACTGAGCCAATCTATGCTCAATTGAAAGGATACGAAGTCTTAGAAAACAATGCTCGCTATGCTAAGGTATTGCTCAAACATGACTTGACGATTCCGGTCAGTGCAGATGAAAAATTGGATGCTGAACAAAGAGGTATCATCGAGTTCATGAAACGAGATGCAGGTCGTTCAGAAGAGTTGACAACCATTCCTCTTGAAACTGAGATGACCGTCTTTGTAGATAGTCCACAACTTCGCTTCAAGACTCGCTTTACAAATACTGCTAAAGACCACCGCATCCGTCTCTTGGTTAAAACTCATAACACTCGCCCAAGTAACGATTCTGAAAGCATCTATGAAGTTGTGACAAGACCAAATAAACCAGCAGCTTCTTGGGAAAATCCTGAAAATCCACAACACCAACAAG
>NZ_DXLC01000028.1:0-17878 GCF_019414905.1 Streptococcus sp.
GCATATTTTGGTATTTTTCGCAAAGATTTGTCAAAAAATAATCAAAACTATAAATGAAGAATATGAATCAAAAGGATTTTGTGTATATGAATGGTAGTGTTTTTCCGCCATTCTTGTCAGGTAATTAGGAGTTTCTTATGAAAACATTTTTATTAGGCTTTGCTGAGGGTTATTTTACCGTATCACTCATAATCTACATCGCAACGTATTTGATTTTGAAAAATCCGATCAATACCCTATTTTATCCAGAAATTTACCCTGTTTTATTTGGGCTCTTTTATCTAGGATATAAGGTCAATAAAAAGCAAGTAGAGTGAGCAGTTAGGAATGACTTGTTAGTCTGTGCTAAAATGACTAGAGTATAATCTAAGAATGCATCACATTGGAGTTTAATATGAAATTTGTTAAATCAATACTGAAAGTTTGGCCTGAAATTATGGTATTACTTAGTTCAATGTCTTATATCATCATCAGATTAGTAGCTGATATGAATAAAGTATCTTTACCTACTTGGCTTGATAGTTTCAATATACCAACGATTGCATTATTTATGATGGTCTTCATTCTTTTATACAGAAGTAAAGAAAAAAGAATAGATAAATTTGAAGCAGTAGACGCTCTATAGGGAATAGGTGTTTTATAGTAACGAATCAAAAAAGGAGTAACTATGAATCGTAATTTAGAACGGTGTTATCTATTCTGACTATGAATAGATCATACCAGAGGTGGCTTAGAAATAACAGGGACATTAGAAATTGAAGTAATAAATAGGATGTCGTAAAGGTTACTATCAATGATTTATTTGTCCCAAGCTTGCCTAGGGTGTCAGAAAAAAATCATTTTCCTTTCAATAGCATATTTTTAGTAGGTAGGACGTTTGTTCTGCCTATTTTTTGCCAAAAGTGCAGTTGAGGTGTTTATTTGGAGTTTTACATATATTTTTGATAAAATAGGTATAGAAATTAGGAGAGCTGAAGAAAAGAAATGAAGAAGGTTTTAGGATATTTTTTAGTATTTGTTTTTCTATTTTTGATGAATATTTTCATCTTTAAGATACTAGCAACTCGGGGATTTCAGCTGACAATGAGTGAAAAGAGTTATATTGTACCACCGCTGTTTTCGATTATCGTTTTATATATGATTGACAAAAGAATTAGGAAGAAAAAGAAATAAATATATATTTTAGGTAGAACGTTTGTTCTGCTTATTTTTTTATCCAAAAAGTACAGTTGGGAGGTAGATAGGAGCATTTGGGAAGGAAGTCCAGTTTTTGTTTGAGGATTGGGGTAAGATAGTTATTATAAGATGAGTTTAGGAAAAGGAGATGAATATGAAATTTGGGAAACGTCACTATCGTCCGCAGGTGGATCAGATGGACTGCGGTGTAGCTTCATTAGCCATGGTTTTTGGCTACTATGGTAGTTATTATTCTTTGGCTCACTTGCGAGAATTGGCCAAGACGACCATGGATGGGACGACGGCTTTGGGCTTGGTCAAGGTGGCAGAGGAGATTGGCTTTGAGACGCGGGCCATTAAGGCGGATATGACGCTCTTTGACTTGCCAGATTTGACCTTTCCTTTTGTTGCCCATGTGCTTAAGGAAGGAAAATTGCTCCACTACTATGTGGTGACTGGGCAGGACAAGGACAGCATTCATATTGCCGACCCAGATCCTGGGGTGAAATTGACCAAACTGCCACGTGAGCGTTTTGCGGAAGAATGGACAGGAGTGACTCTTTTTATGGCACCTAGTCCAGACTACAAGCCTCATAAGGATCAAAAGAATGGTTTGCTCTCTTTTATACCTATATTAGTGAAGCAGCGTGGCTTGATTGCCAATATCGTTTTGGCAACACTCTTGGTAACCTTGATTAACATTGTGGGTTCTTATTATTTGCAGTCTATCATTGATACCTATGTACCAGACCAGATGCGTTCGACGTTGGGGATTATTTCTATTGGGCTGGTCATCGTCTATATTCTCCAGCAGGTCTTGTCTTACGCTCAGGAGTATCTCTTACTTGTTTTGGGGCAACGCTTGTCGATTGACGTAATTTTGTCCTATATCAAGCATGTTTTTCACCTGCCTATGTCCTTTTTTGCGACACGCAGGACAGGGGAAATCGTGTCTCGTTTCACGGATGCTAACAGTATCATTGATGCGCTAGCTTCGACCATTCTTTCGATTTTCCTAGATGTGTCAACGGTTGTCATTATTTCCCTTGTTTTATTTTCACAAAATACCAATCTCTTTTTCATGACTTTATTGGCACTTCCTATCTATACAGTGATTATCTTTGCTTTTATGAAGCCGTTTGAAAAGATGAATCGGGATACCATGGAAGCCAATGCAGTTCTGTCTTCTTCTATCATTGAGGACATCAACGGTATTGAGACTATTAAGTCCTTGACCAGTGAGAGTCAGCGTTACCAAAAAATTGACAAGGAATTTGTGGATTATCTGAAAAAATCCTTTACCTATAGTAGGGCAGAGAGTCAGCAAAAGGCTCTGAAAAAAGTTGCCCATCTCTTGCTCAATGTCGGCATTCTCTGGATGGGGGCTGTTCTGGTCATGGATGGCAAGATGAGTTTGGGGCAGTTGATTACCTATAATACCTTGCTGGTTTACTTTACCAATCCTTTGGAAAATATCATCAACCTGCAAACCAAACTTCAGACAGCGCAGGTCGCCAATAACCGTCTAAATGAGGTTTATCTAGTAGCTTCGGAGTTTGAGGAGAAGAAAACAGTTGAGGATTTGAGCTTGATGAAGGGAGAGATGACTTTCAAGCAGGTTCATTACAAGTATGGCTATGGTCGAGACGTCTTGTCGGATATCAATTTGACTATTCCCCAAGGTTCTAAGGTGGCTTTTGTGGGAATTTCAGGCTCAGGTAAGACGACCTTGGCCAAGATGATGGTTAATTTTTACGACCCAAGTCAGGGAGAGATTAGTCTGGGTGGCGTCAATCTAAATCAGATTGATAAAAAAGCCCTGCGCCAGTATATCAACTATCTGCCTCAACAGCCCTATGTCTTTAACGGAACGATTTTGGAGAATCTTCTTTTGGGAGCTAAGGAGGGGACGACACAGGAAGATATCTTACGGGCGGTCGAATTGGCAGAGATTCGGGAGGATATCGAGCGTATGCCACTGAATTACCAGACAGAATTGACTTCGGATGGGGCAGGAATCTCAGGTGGTCAACGTCAGAGAATTGCTCTGGCGCGTGCTCTCTTGACGGATGCACCGGTCTTGATTTTGGATGAGGCGACCAGCAGTTTGGATATTTTGACAGAGAAGCGGATTGTAGATAATCTGATGGCTTTAGACAAGACCTTGATTTTCATTGCTCACCGCTTGACCATTGCAGAGCGGACAGAGAAGGTTGTTGTCTTGGATCAGGGCAAGATTGTTGAAGAAGGAAATCATGCTGATTTACTTGCACGGGGTGGATTTTACGCCCATTTGGTGAATAGCTAGAAAGAGGAGAGGATGAAACCAGAATTTTTAGAAAGTGCGGAGTTTTATAATCGTCGTTACCATAATTTTTCCAGTCGGGTGATTGTCCCCATGTCCCTTCTGCTCGTGTTTTTGCTTGGATTTGCAACATTTGCAGAGAAGGAGATGAGTTTGTCTACTAGAGCTACTGTTGAGCCTAGTCGAATCCTTGCAAATATCCAGTCAACTAGCAACAATCGTATGCTTGTCAATCATTTGGAAGAAAATAAGCTGGTTAAAAAGGGAGAACTGTTAGTTCAATATCAGGAAGGGGCAGAGGGTGTCCAAGCGGAGTCTTATGCCAGTCAGTTGGACATGCTCAAGGATCAAAAAAAGCAATTGGAGTATTTGCAGAAGAGCTTGCAAGAAGGGGAGAACCACTTTCCAGAGGAGGATAAGTTTGGCTACCAAGCCACCTTTCGCGACTACATCAGTCAAGCAGGCAGTCTTAGGGCTAGTACATCGCAACAAAATGAGACCATCGCATCCCAGAATGCAGCAGCTAGCCAAACCCAAGTCGAAATCGGCAACCTCATCAGTCAAACAGAGGCTAAAATTCGCGATTACCAGACAGCTAAGTCAGCTATTGAAACAGGTACTTCCTTGGCCAGTCAGAATCTAGCCTATTCTCTCTACCAGTTCTATAAGTCTCAGGGGGAGGAAAATCCGCAAGCTAAGGCACAAGCAGTTGCGCAGGTTGAAGCGCAGCTTTCTCAGTTAGAATCTAGTCTTGCTACTTACCGTGTTCAGTATGCAGGTTCAGGTACCCAGCAAGCCTATGCGTCTGGTTTAAGTAGTCAATTAGAGTCCCTTAAATCCCAACACTTAGCAAAGGTTGGTCAGGAATTGACCCTTCTAGACCAGAAAATTTTGGAGGCAGAATCGGGTAAGAAGGTTCAGGGAAATCTTTTAGACAAGGGGAAAATTACGGCAAGTGAGGATGGGGTGCTTCACCTTAATCCTGAGACCAGTGATTCTACTATGGTAGCAGAAGGTGCCTTACTAGCCCAACTTTATCCGTCCTTGGAAAAAGAAGGGAAAGCCAAACTAACAGCTTATCTTAGTTCAAAAGATGTAGCAAGGATTAAGGTCGGTGATTCTGTTCGCTATACTACGACTCATGATGCCAAGAATCAGCTTTTCCTAGATTCTACTATTACCAGCATCGATGCGACAGCTACCAAGACTGAAAAAGGGAATTTCTTTAAAATTGAGGCGGAGACTAATCTAACTTCGGAGCAGGCTGCAAAACTTCGGTACGGGGTGGAAGGTCGTCTGCAGATGATTACAGGTAAGAAAAGTTACCTGCGTTATTATTTGGATCAATTTTTGAACAAAGAGTAATGTTCGTGTTTTTAGAGTTAAATAATTTTTAAACTGTGAGAAATCTTTTTCTTGCAGTTTTTTCTTTATGATTTTTGAGGCTGTTACGTTATTTATTCGGTTAAATTCTTGTAATTTTAGGTTTTTTATGGTAGAATGTGCTCAAGTAATACGAAAGGCGAACTTTAAAATGTCAAAACAATTGATCTATTCGGGAAAAGCTAAAGATATCTATACAACTGAGGATGAAAATCTTATTATTTCAACTTACAAGGACCAGGCGACTGCTTTCAACGGTGTCAAGAAGGAACAGATTGCAGGTAAGGGAGTCTTGAATAATCAGATTTCATCTTTTATTTTTGAGAAATTAAATGCGGCTGGTGTGGCGACTCACTTTGTGGAGAAACTTTCAGACACGGAACAACTCAATAAAAAGGTTAAGATTATTCCTTTGGAAGTCGTGCTTCGCAACTACACGGCTGGTTCTTTTTCAAAACGTTTTGGTGTGGATGAGGGAATCGCCTTGGAGACTCCGATTGTTGAATTTTACTACAAAAATGATGATTTGGATGACCCATTTATCAATGACGAGCATGTAAAATTCCTACAGATTGCGGATGACCAGCAAATCGCCTACTTGAAGGAAGAAACTCGTCGCATCAATGAACTCTTGAAAACTTGGTTTGCTGAGATTGGGCTTAAGTTGATTGACTTTAAGCTAGAGTTCGGTTTTGACAAAGATGGCAAGATTATCTTAGCAGATGAATTTTCACCAGATAACTGCCGTTTGTGGGATGCGGATGGCAACCACATGGACAAGGATGTTTTTCGTAGAGGATTGGGAGAACTAACAGACGTTTATGAGATTGTTTGGGAAAAGTTACAGGAATTGAAATAATCTATTTGCAAGACTCTCAAGGTCATTTGGAAAGATTGCAAGAGCTGAAATAAAGGAATAAGAATTGATGGATAAACGTATTTTTGTTGAAAAAAAGGCTGATTTTCAGGTCAAGTCAGAGAGTTTGGTTAGAGAACTCCAGCATAACTTGGGACTTTCAAGCTTGAAAAGTATTCGCATCGTGCAAGTGTATGATGTCTTTAACTTGGCAGAGGACCTGTTTGCACCTGCAGAGAAACACATCTTCTCTGAGCAGGTGACAGATCATGTCTTGGACGAAGCGGCTGTGCAGGCGGATCTGGCTAACTATGCTTTCTTTGCTATTGAAAGTCTACCTGGGCAGTTTGACCAGCGTGCAGCATCTTCACAGGAAGCCTTGCTTTTGCTAGGTAGCTCGAGTGATGTAACAGTCAATACCGCTCAACTTTACTTAGTCAATAAAGATATTGATGCGACTGAGTTGGAAGCAGTCAAGAACTACTTGCTCAATCCAGTTGATTCTCGTTTCAAGGACATCACGACAGGGATTGCCAAGCAGGAATTTTCTGAGTCAGACAAGACCATTCCTAAATTGACTTTCTTTGAAAACTATACAGCAGAAGACTTTGCGCGCTACAAGGCTAAACAAGGGATGGCCATGGAAGTGGATGATTTGCTTTTTATCCAAGACTACTTCAAGTCAATCGGGCGCGTGCCGACGGAAACAGAACTCAAGGTTTTGGACACTTACTGGTCTGACCACTGCCGTCACACGACTTTTGAGACAGAGTTGAAGCAGATTGATTTCTCAGCTTCTAAATTCCAAAAACAATTGCAGTCAACCTATGACAAATATATTGCTATGCGCGAAGAGTTGGGTCGCTCTGAAAAACCACAAACCTTGATGGATATGGCGACTATTTTCGGTCGTTATGAGCGTGCTAATGGACGTTTGGATGACATGGAAGTGTCAGATGAAATCAATGCTTGCTCAGTAGAAATCGAAGTGGACGTTAATGGTGTGAAAGAACCATGGCTCCTCATGTTCAAGAACGAAACCCACAATCACCCAACGGAAATTGAGCCATTTGGTGGTGCTGCTACCTGTATCGGTGGAGCCATTCGTGACCCATTGTCAGGTCGTTCCTACGTTTATCAAGCCATGCGTATTTCAGGTGCTGGTGATATTACAGCACCGATTTCGGAAACGCGTGCTGGTAAGCTGCCACAACAGGTTATTTCTAAGACAGCTGCTCATGGTTATTCTTCATATGGTAACCAGATTGGGCTTGCGACGACCTACGTTCGTGAGTATTTCCATCCAGGCTTTGTAGCTAAACGCATGGAGCTTGGTGCTGTTGTCGGAGCGGCTCCTAAGGGCAATGTTGTCCGTGAAAAACCGGAAGCGGGTGATGTCATTATCCTCCTTGGAGGTAAGACTGGACGTGATGGTGTCGGTGGTGCGACGGGCTCTTCTAAGGTTCAAACGGTTGAGTCTGTGGAAACTGCTGGAGCTGAGGTTCAAAAAGGGAATGCCATCGAAGAACGTAAGATTCAGCGCCTCTTCCGTAATGGTGATGTCACTCGTCTCATTAAGAAATCCAACGACTTTGGTGCTGGTGGTGTCTGTGTAGCTATTGGTGAATTAGCAGACGGTCTTGAAATCGACCTTAACAAGGTGCCTCTTAAATACCAAGGCTTGAATGGTACCGAAATTGCCATCTCTGAATCACAAGAACGTATGGCGGTTGTGGTTCGTCCTGAGGACGTAGATGCATTTGTTGTAGAATGTAACAAAGAGAATATTGATGCTGTTGTTGTTGCGACAGTGACAGAAAAACCAAATCTAGTTATGCACTGGAATGGTGAAATCATTGTAGACTTGGAACGCCGTTTCCTTGATACCAATGGTGTACGAGTGGTTGTCGATGCTAAAGTTGTGGACAAAGATGTCAAGCTTCCAGAAGAACGCACAACAAGCGCTAACACACTTGAAGTTGATACCCTTGCGGTTCTATCTGATTTGAATCATGCGAGTCAAAAAGGATTACAGACTATCTTTGACTGCTCTGTTGGACGCTCAACGGTCAATCACCCACTTGGTGGTCGTTACCAACTCACACCAACTGAGGCATCTGTGCAGAAATTGCCAGTTCAACACGGTGTGACTCATACTGCGTCAGTCATGGCTCAAGGTTTCAACCCTTATGTAGCAGAATGGTCTCCATACCACGGTGCTGCTTATGCGGTTATTGAAGCGACTGCTCGTTTGGTGGCTGCTGGTGCCAACTGGTCTAAGGCTCGTTTCTCTTACCAAGAGTATTTCGAACGCATGGACAAACAAGCTGAGCGTTTTGGTCAGCCAGTAGCAGCTCTCCTAGGCTCTATTGAAACTCAGATTCAGCTTGGTTTGCCATCTATCGGTGGGAAGGACTCTATGTCTGGTACCTTTGAAGAATTAACTGTGCCACCAACCTTGGTAGCCTTTGGGGTGACGACGGCAGATAGCCGTAATGTGCTCTCTCCAGAATTTAAAGCTGTTGGGGAAAATATCTACTACATCCCAGGTCAAGCACTCTCAGCAGAGATTGATTTTGACTTAATTAAGTCAAATTTTGCTCAGTTTGAAGCCCTTCAAAAGGCTCATAAAGTGACATCTGCATCAGCTGTCAAATATGGTGGTGTTGTTGAAAGTTTGGCACTTGCTACCTTTGGAAATCATATCGGTGCAGAGGTAACCTTGCCTGAACTTGAAAGTTCTTTGACAGCACAATTGGGCGGATTTGTCTTCACATCGCCTGAAGAAATCACTAGAGTAGAGAAGATCGGTCAAACAAGTGCAGACTTTACACTACTTGTCAATGGTGTAAAGCTAGATGGACAGAAACTTGACAGTGCCTTCCAAGGGACATTGGAAGAAGTTTACCCAACAGAATTTGCTCAAGCGAAAGAATTGGACGAGGTTCCAGCTGTCGCTTCTAAGGCAGTCATCAGAGCAAAAGAAATCCTTGAAAAACCTGTGGTTTACATCCCAGTCTTCCCAGGAACTAACTCAGAATATGATTCAGCTAAGGCTTTCGAAAAAGAAGGTGCAGAGGTCAACTTGGTGCCATTTGTGACCTTGAATGAAGAAGCCATTGTCAAGTCAGTTGAAACTATGGTTGACAACATCGGTAAGGCTAACATTCTCTTCTTTGCAGGTGGATTCTCAGCTGCGGATGAGCCAGATGGTTCAGCTAAGTTTATTGTCAATATTCTGCTCAATGAAAAAGTGCGTGCAGCTATTGATAGCTTTATCGCCCGTGGTGGCTTGATTATCGGTATCTGTAATGGCTTCCAGGCTTTGGTCAAATCAGGTCTTCTTCCATATGGGAACTTTGAAGATGCCAAAAGTACTAGCCCAACCCTCTTCTACAATGATGCCAACCAACACGTGGCCAAGATGGTAGAAACTCGCATTGCCAATACCAACTCACCATGGTTGGCTGGTGTGCAAGTGGGCGATATCCACGCTATTCCTGTTTCGCACGGTGAAGGGAAGTTTGTCGTGACGGCTGAAGAATTTGCAGAGCTCTGTGACAATGGCCAAATTTTCAGCCAATACGTTGATTTTGACGGCAAACCAAGTATGGATTCTAAGTACAATCCGAATGGTTCCGTCCATGCCATTGAAGGAATTACCAGCAAGAACGGCCAAATCATCGGTAAGATGGGACACTCAGAACGTTATGAAGACGGTCTTTTCCAAAACATCCCAGGAAATAAAGACCAGCACCTGTTCGCGTCAGCGGTTAAATACTTTACTGGAAAATAAGACTTGCAGATTTTCTAATAGATAGTGTCAGTAATGTAAAAGTCATGTAGATTTAGCTCTTGGTGCTACACAAATAAAAATTAGGTATATAAAATGACATACGAAGTAAAATCTCTTAATGAAGAATGTGGTGTTTTCGGTATCTGGGGACATCCAGATGCTGCTAAATTGACCTATTTTGGTCTCCACAGTCTTCAACACCGTGGTCAGGAGGGGGCAGGAATCCTTTCCAATGACCAAGGAAAACTAAAGCGGCATCGCGATATGGGCCTTCTATCAGAAGTCTTCAGAAATCCTGCCAACTTAGATAAATTGACAGGGACTGGTGCGATTGGGCATGTGCGTTACGCGACTGCTGGCGAAGCTTCTGTAGATAATATCCAGCCCTTCCTCTTCCGTTTTCACGATATGCAGTTTGGGTTGGCTCATAATGGAAATCTGACCAATGCAGCCTCTCTCAAGAAAGAACTGGAACAAAGAGGAGCGATTTTCAGCGCGACTTCGGACTCTGAAATCTTGGCTCACCTCATTCGTCGCAGTCATAATCCTAGCCTGATGGGCAAAATCAAGGAAGCGCTCAGTCTTGTCAAAGGTGGTTTTGCCTATATCTTGCTGTTTGAGGACAAGTTGATTGCGGCTCTTGACCCCAATGGTTTCCGTCCGCTTTCTATCGGGAAAATGGCTAACGGAGCGGTGGTTGTTTCCTCTGAAACCTGTGCTTTTGAGGTTATTGGTGCTGAATGGATTCGTGATTTGAAGCCAGGTGAGATTGTGATCATTGATGACAAGGGCATCCAGTATGATAGCTATACAGATGATACTCAGTTAGCAATCTGTTCCATGGAGTATATCTACTTTGCTCGCCCTGATTCTAATATCCACGGTGTCAATGTTCATACGGCACGTAAACGTATGGGTGCCCAATTGGCGCGTGAATTCAAGCATGAGGCGGATATCGTGGTCGGTGTGCCCAATTCTTCCCTCAGCGCGGCTATGGGATTTGCGGAAGAATCTGGTTTGCCAAATGAAATGGGTCTTATCAAGAACCAATACACCCAACGTACCTTTATCCAACCGACTCAAGAATTGCGTGAGCAAGGGGTACGGATGAAACTCTCTGCTGTTTCAGGTGTTGTCAAAGGCAAGCGTGTTGTTATGATTGATGACTCTATTGTACGTGGAACAACCTCTCGTCGGATCGTTCAGCTCTTGAAAGAAGCGGGTGCAACTGAGGTTCACGTTGCTATTGGTAGTCCAGCGCTAGCTTATCCATGTTTCTACGGGATTGATATCCAGACCCGTCAGGAGCTAATTGCGGCCAATCATACTGTTGAAGAAACGCGTCAAATCATTGGTGCGGACAGTCTGACTTATCTTTCTGTTGAAGGATTGATTGATTCGATTGGGATTGAAACGGATGCGCCAAATGGTGGTCTCTGTGTCGCTTACTTTGACGGTGACTACCCAACACCTCTCTACGACTACGAAGAAGACTATCGTAGAAGTTTGGAAGAAAAGACCAGTTTTTACAAATAGATGACAGATTCTCCATTAAAGAAAAGGAATATAAAAATGACAAAAAATGCTTATGCTTATGCTTCACGTCTCGCTACTGACTAAAAGCTAAAGCATTTGTCAGTAGACGCTTTGTCCTATGGGGCAAAGCTAGAACCCTGACTAGTATTTTTATACTCTTCGAAAATCAAATTCAAACCACGTCAGCTTCACCTTGCCGTACTCAAGTACAGCCTGCGGCTAGCTTCCTAGTTTGCTCTTTGATTTTCATTGAGTATTAGATAAAATAATTGTTTATCTAAAAATACGTCGCAATCTTTCTCAAAGAAAAGGAACATAAAAATGGCAAATAAAAATGCGTACGCTCAATCTGGTGTGGATGTTGAAGCGGGTTATGAAGTTGTTGAACGAATCAAAAAGCACGTGGCTCGTACGGAGCGTGCAGGTGTCATGGGAGCTCTGGGTGGCTTTGGTGGTATGTTTGACCTTTCAAAGACTGGGGTTAAAGAACCCGTCTTGATTTCAGGAACTGATGGTGTCGGAACCAAGCTCATGTTGGCTATCAAGTACGACAAGCATGACACGATTGGGCAGGACTGTGTGGCCATGTGTGTCAATGATATCATTGCTGCAGGTGCGGAGCCCCTCTATTTCCTTGACTACGTAGCGACAGGGAAGAATGAACCAGCTAAGCTAGAACAAGTTGTCGCTGGTGTGGCAGAAGGTTGTGCGCAGGCAGGCGCTGCCCTCATCGGTGGGGAAACGGCTGAAATGCCGGGCATGTACGGCGAAGATGACTATGACTTGGCTGGCTTTGCGGTCGGTGTGGCTGAAAAATCTCAAATCATTGACGGTTCAAAGGTGGCAGAAGGAGATGTTCTTCTCGGACTTGCTTCAAGTGGGATTCATTCCAATGGTTACTCTCTCGTCCGTCGTGTCTTTGCGGATTACACAGGTGAGGAAATCTTGCCAGAATTGGAAGGCAAGCAACTCAAGGAAGTTCTTCTTGAGCCGACTCGTATCTATGTCAAGGCTGTTTTACCACTTATCAAGGAAGGCTTGGTAAATGGTATTGCCCACATCACAGGTGGTGGCTTTATTGAGAATGTCCCTCGTATGTTTGCAGCTGACTTGGCTGCTGAGATTGAAGAAGACAAGGTTCCCGTGCTTCCTATTTTCAAAGCTCTTGAAAAATATGGTAAAATCAAACATGAAGAAATGTTTGAAATCTTCAATATGGGTGTGGGATTTATGCTGGCAGTTAGCCCTGAAAATGTAAGTCGTGTCAAGGAATTGTTGGATGAACCAGTCTATGAAATCGGTCGTATCGTCAAGAAAGAAAACGAAAGTGTCATCATCAAATGAAAAAAATAGCGGTTTTTGCCTCTGGTAATGGCTCAAATTTTCAGGTGATAGCGGAACAATTTCCAGTAGAGTTTGTCTTTTCAGACCATCGTGATGCCTATGTTCTCGAACGTGCAGACAAGCTCGGCGTTCTGTCCTATGCTTTTGAACTCAAGGAGTTTGAGAGCAAGGCAGACTACGAAGCAGCCCTTGTCGAACTCTTGGAAGAACATCAGATTGACTTGGTTTGTCTAGCAGGCTACATGAAAATCGTTGGGCCAACTTTATTAGCAGCTTATGAGGGCCGAATTATCAACATTCATCCAGCCTACCTACCAGAATTTCCAGGAGCTCATGGGATTGAGGATGCTTGGAATGCTGACATTGCTGAGAGTGGTGTTACCATTCACTGGGTGGATTCAGGTGTGGATACAGGAAAGGTTATCAAACAAGTTCGTGTGCCACGGTTAGCTGATGATACCATAGCCAGCTTTGAAGCACGGATCCATGAAGTGGAATATCAGCTCTATCCAGAAGTGTTGGAATGTTTGGGAGTAGGGAGAAGATAAGAAGTAAATCAAATTTTGATTGTGCAATCTTGCTAGGAGAAAAAATGATTGAACTGAAATTAGTAGATGAGAGCAGTTTTCAGGCAGTGCTGGATTTGAAAATATCTGAAGCTGATGAACGAGCACGTTTCGTGTCTCCAAATGTACGCTCTTTAGCTGACGCATGGCTCTACCGAGAGAATGGGGATGTGTTTCCAATGGCAATTTATTGGAATGAGCTTGTAGTTGGTTTTCTCCTGTTGGAAATAGATAAGGATGAAGCGGAATACTTTATCTGGCGGATAATGATTGGCCAGCAGTACCAAGGAAGAGGTTATGGACGAAAAGCCGTGGAATTTCTGATTAAAAAGGCTCAGATGGATAGCACTTGCAATCATATTATCGCAGATTATGTGGTTGGAAATGAAAAAATGAAGCACCTACTGACTAGTCTTGGTTTTCAGGAAACAGGATTTATAGAAGAAAATAACGAAGTCGCTATGCGCTTGGACCTAAAGAAAGAGGAATAGAATGACGAAAAAAGCTTTAATCAGTATCTCAAACAAAGAGGGCATTGTTGAATTTGCCCAAGAACTTTAAAAAACTCGGTTGGGACATCATCTCAACAGGTGGAACCAAGGTTGCCCTTGATAATGCTGGGGTGAGCACCAGTGCCATTGATGATTCATATGATATCTTTGATTTAAAATTGGAGTCAGTGATTGTTGAAGACGGATTCAAACGGAGGTATCGGGTGTGGACACTGGTAAGATCATCAAACAAGTTCGTGTGCCGCGGCTGGCTGATGATACCATAGAGAGTTTTGAAACTCGGATTCATGAGGCAGAGTACAAGTTGTATCCAGAGGTCATTAGAGAATTGTTGGACAAGTAAATGAAAAAATGGTTGGAAACACTTGCCTTGATTACCTTGGCAATCATTCTACGTTTACTAGTAAATTTTTTCTTCCCAGAGATTCCTTATTGGGGGAGATTTTTACTGACAGTAATTTTGGGAGTCTTGGTAATCGTCTCCCTATACTTTATGAATCGAAAAATTCGTAGGTAGAGAGTTTGAAAATGAAAGGAAAAAACATGACTAAACGCGCCTTAATCAGCGTCTCAAACAAAGTGGGCATTGTTGAATTTGCCCAAGAACTTAAAAAACTTGGTTGGGAGATTATCTCGACTGGTGGAACCAAGGTTGCCCTTGATACTGCTGGGGTGGACACCATTGCGATTGATGATGTGACTGGTTTTCCAGAAATGATGGACGGTCGTGTTAAGACCCTCCATCCAAATATCCATGGTGGACTCTTGGCTCGTCGTGACTTGGATAGTCACCTTCAAGCAGCCAAGGATAATCAAATTGAGCTTATCGACCTTGTTGTGGTCAACCTCTATCCTTTCAAGGAAACGATTCTCAAACCAGATGTGACGTACGCTGATGCGGTTGAGAACATCGATATCGGTGGGCCATCTATGCTTCGTTCAGCAGCTAAGAACCACGCTAGCGTAACAGTTGTGGTAGATCCTGCTGACTATACAGTGGTTTTGGACGAGTTGTCAGCCAATGGTGAAACGACTTATGAAACTCGCCAACGTTTGGCAGCCAAGGTTTTCCGTCATACAGCGGCTTATGACGCCTTGATTGCAGAGTATTTCACAGCTCAAGTCGGAGAAAGCAAACCTGAAAAGCTCACTTTGACCTATGATCTCAAACAAGCTATGCGTTACGGTGAGAACCCTCAACAAGACGCGGACTTTTACCAGAAAGCTTTGCCGACTGATTACTCCATTGCTTCAGCCAAACAGCTCAACGGGAAAGAATTGTCTTTCAACAATATCCGCGATGCTGATGCGGCCATTCGTATCATCCGTGATTTTAAAGACCGTCCAACCGTTGTGGCTCTCAAACACATGAACCCATGTGGAATCGGTCAGGCTGATGACATCGAGACTGCTTGGGACTACGCTTATGAGTCTGACCCAGTGTCTATCTTTGGTGGTATCGTTGTTCTTAACCGTGAGGTGGATGCTGCGACAGCTGAGAAGATGCATGGTGTATTCCTTGAAATCATCATTGCACCAAGCTATACGGATGAAGCGTTAGCCATTTTGACCAACAAAAAGAAAAACTTGCGTATCCTTGTCTTGCCATTTGATGCTCAAGAGGCTAGCGAAGTAGAAGCAGAATACACAGGTGTAGTTGGTGGACTTCTGGTGCAAAACCAAGATGTAGTCAAGGAAAGCCCAGCCGATTGGCAAGTGGTGACCAAACGCCAACCAACTGAGACAGAAGCGACAGCTCTTGAGTTTGCTTGGAAGGCTATTAAATACGTCAAATCAAACGGAATCATCGTAACCAACGACCACATGACACTTGGTGTTGGTCCAGGTCAAACTAACCGTGTTGCCTCTGTTCGTATCGCTATTGACCAAGCTAAAGACCGTCTTGACGGCGCTGTGCTTGCTTCTGATGCCTTCTTCCCATTTGCGGATAATGTGGAAGAAATCGCCAAAGCAGGTATCAAGGCTATCATCCAGCCAGGTGGCTCTGTCCGTGACCAAGAATCTATCGAAGCTGCGGATAAATACGGTTTGACCATGGTCTTCACAGGCGTGAGACATTTTAGACATTAAGAACACTAAAGGGAAGAAAACAGTTTCTTTCCTTTTTTGCTTAAAAATACTTAATAAAACAAGATTAAAACGAACGTTTGTGTTATAATGTTAGTAAATAATTCGCAAAGAGGTTGTAAGATGAAGCTGTTAGTTGTCGGTTCGGGTGGTCGTGAACATGCCATTGCTAAAAAGTTACTGGAGTCAAAAAGCGTTGAAAAGGTTTTTGTAGCTCCTGGGAATGACGGTATGACTCTGGATAGTCTGGAATTGGTAAATATCTCTATTTCCGAACATTCTGAATTGATTGAGTTTGTAAAAGCCAACGATGTTGCTTGGACCTTTATAGGGCCAGATGACGCCCTTGCGGCTGGTATCGTGGATGATTTCCATGTAGCTGGTCTCAAAGCCTTTGGTCCGACAAGATTGGCAGCGGAGCTGGAGTGGTCCAAGGATTTTGCTAAGGAAATCATGGTCAAATACGGCGTTCCGACAGCAACCTATGGCACATTCTCAGATTTCGAGGAAGCCAAGGCCTATATCGAAAAGCAGGGTGCGCCTATCGTAGTCAAGGCGGATGGCCTGGCGCTTGGGAAGGGTGTCGTCGTTGCGGAGAAGGTTGAGCAAGCAGTCGAAGCAGCTCACGAGATGCTTTTGGACAATAAATTTGGCGACTCAGGTGCGCGTGTGGTTATTGAGGAATTCCTTGAAGGAGAAGAGTTCTCTCTCTTTGCCTTTGTCAATGGCGACAAGTTCTATATCATGCCGACAGCGCAAGACCACAAACGTGCCTATGATGGCGATAAGGGGCCTAACACTGGTGGGATGGGTGCCTATGCGCCAGTTCCACACTTACCACAGAGTGTAGTTGATACAGCGGTTGACACCATTGTCAAGCCAGTCCTTGAAGGGATGATCAAAGAAGGTCGTCCGTATCTTGGTATCCTTTACGCAGGGCTTATTTTAACAGCAGACGGACCTAAGGTCATCGAGTTCAATGCTCGTTTCGGAGATCCTGAAACTCAGATTATCTTGCCTCGTTTGACATCTGATTTTGCCCAAAATATTACGGATATCCTAGACGGCAAAGAACCAGTTATCACTTGGACGGACAAGGGTGTGACTCTGGGTGTGGTTGTCGCATCCAAGGGTTACCCGCTAGACTATGAAAAAGGTGTCAAGTTGCCAGCCAAGACAAAAGGCGACATCATCACCTATTATGCAGGGGCTAAGTTTGAGGAAAATAGCAGAGCACTGCTCTCAAACGGTGGACGTGTCTATATGCTCGTCACCACAGCAGATACCGTCAAAGAAGCCCAAGAAACCATCTACCAAGAACTCTCCCAACAAAAAACAGAAGGCCTCTTTTACCGAACAGATATCGGAAGCAAGGCCATAAAAGATTAACAGACATATTTTCCATGGCGAGCGAAAGCGAGCCAAAGTAAGATAATGGTCGCCGTGGTGAAAAGACCAGAACAGTATCTGTTCTGGTCGGAGGAAACTTTGAGATTTTAGGCTCAAAATTTAGGAATGAAACCGAAGGTTTGCTTCCGTCCCCACCACCCAAGGCCATTATCAAAAAAGAAGAAAAAAGGAAAAATTATGACTAAACCAATTATTTCCATTATCATGGGCTCCAAATCAGACTGGGCAACCATACAAAAAACCGCCGAAGTTCTCGATCGCTTCGGTGTAGCCTACGAAAAGAAGGTTGTTTCTGCTCACCGCACACCAGACCTCATGTTCAAGCATGCAGAAGAGGCCCGTAGACGTGGCATCAAGGTCATCATCGCAGGTGCTGGAGGCGCTGCTCATTTGCCAGGAATGGTAGCTGCTAAGACTACCCTTCCAGTCATCGGGGTACCTGTCAAATCACGTGCTCTTAGTGGTGTGGACTCGCTTTACTCTATCGTACAGATGCCGGGCGGTGTGCCTGTAGCGACAATGGCTATCGGTGAAGCAGGGGCGACCAACGCAGCCCTCTTTGCTCTCCGTCTCCTGTCAGTAGAGGATCATGCTATCGCGACAGCATTGGCTGATTTCGCAGAAGAGCAAGGAAAAATCGCAGAGGAGTCTACAAATGAGCTCATCTAAAACAATCGGAATTATCGGTGGCGGCCAGCTGGGTCAAATGATGGCAATTTCTGCTATCTACATGGGCCACAAGGTTATCGCGCTGGATCCTGCGGCTGATTGTCCAGCATCTCGCGTAGCGGAGATCATCGTTGCTCCTTATAATGACGTGGATGCTCTGCGTCAGTTGGCTGAGCGTTGCGATGTCCTCACCTATGAGTTTGAAAATGTCGATGCTGACGGTTTGGATGCTGTTAT
>NZ_DXLC01000280.1:0-6178 GCF_019414905.1 Streptococcus sp.
ATTATGTCTATCCATATTGCTGCTCAGCAGGGTGAAATTGCTGATAAAATTCTTCTTCCTGGGGATCCTCTTCGTGCTAAGTTTATTGCGGAGAATTTCCTTGAAGATGCTGTTTGTTTTAACGAAGTACGTAACATGTTTGGTTACACTGGTACTTACAAGGGCCACCGTGTATCAGTCATGGGAACTGGGATGGGGATGCCATCTATTTCGATTTATGCGCGTGAGTTAATTGTTGACTACGGTGTGAAAAAATTAATCCGTGTGGGAACTGCGGGTTCTTTGAATGAAGATGTCCACGTTCGTGAATTGGTTTTGGCTCAGGCAGCTGCAACCAACTCAAACATTGTCCGTAATGACTGGCCACAGTACGATTTCCCACAAATCGCTAGCTTTGATTTGCTGGACAAGGCCTACCATATCTCCAAAGGACTTGGTATGACAACCCACGTTGGGAACGTTTTGTCTTCTGATGTCTTTTACTCAAACTACTTTGAAAAGAACATCGAACTTGGTAAATGGGGAGTCAAGGCTGTGGAAATGGAAGCAGCAGCTCTTTACTATCTCGCTGCCCAATACCATGTTGATGCGCTAGCTATCATGACAATCTCTGATAGTTTGGTTAATCCAGATGAAGACACGACTGCAGAAGAACGCCAAAATACCTTCACCGATATGATGAAGGTTGGTTTGGAAACCTTGATTGCAGAATAATTATATCCAAAAAAGGAAGCCCTTCTTTATGAATTGGAGGACTTCCTTTTCTTATCTAGAAATTGGTCTATCTCTTTTTGTGATCTGAGGATGACCACTTTATATGGATAGTTTTTTTGAATCCACTTGTAGCGTTCCTTAGCGGATTTGCTCCGCCCATCCCAGAGAATCCATCTGATAAACTCCCAATTAAACTGTTCTTGACAACCTTCTGCCATACTTTCTCTGACTTTTCCCCGGTATTTAAGATAACGCTTAAAGGCTCTAAAGAGACAGGTCAATGGGGGAAAGTTGAGAAAGATGATTTGGTCAGCTTCCTGCATTCTTTCTTGGTAATAGCACCAAGAATAATTACCATCAATAACCCAAGCTTCATGCTTGGTGAGAAAATTTTTCATCTCATCCAACATCCATTCACGGTCACTGTCTTGCCAACCGGGTTGAAATTGAAGTGTGTCCATGTGAAGTTTTGGGATGGAGTAGTAGTGAGACAACTTTTCTGCTAGCGTTGACTTACCAGAACCAGAATATCCGATAATTGCGATTTTCATTTTCTACCTTTTCCTATTTGAGGATAAAAAAACAGCCTCTATGGACTGTTTCTTATTTAGCAAGTTTAGCTGAAAGACGAGCTTTATCGCGGCTTGCTTTGTTTTTGTGAATCAAACCTTTAGTTTCTGCTTTATCGATAGCTGAGCTAGCAGCACGGAAAAGTTCTTCAGATGGGTTTGCTTCGAAAGCTTTGATAGCAGTACGCATAGCTGATTTTTGAGCTGAGTTCTTTTCGTTTTGTTTAACGTTCAATTCAGCGCGTTTGATAGCTGATTTAATGTTTGCCAATGTTCTTACCTCCATATTTACTAACTATACCATTATATCTGAAAACTGACGTTTTGACAAGGGAAAATTACTTTTTTAAGTAAATTTCATCGATTTCATGGTTCTTTGTTTTATGAAGAATCACTTCTGCACGATTTCTAGTTGGTTCAATATAATTTTGTAGATTTGTGAGATTGATACTGGTCCAGACCTGATGGGCAAAGGATTCCACTTCCCCAATCGGCATTTGTGTAAAACGATAATAGTAGCTATCAGGGTCGTTTTGGGCTAGGCTCAGCATTTTTAAGAAACGGTCTAGATACCAACTCTCGATGTCATCAACTGCAGCATCAACATAGATGGAAAAGTCAAAGAAGTCAGTAATGTAGAGACGCTCGTTTTGTGGATTTTGAAAGACATTTATTCCCTCAACAATGACAAAATCAGCAGCTTTGACGCTTTGCTTTTCCTCGGGTACGATGTCGTAGACTTCATGAGAATAGACAGGAATATCTACATCTTGTCCATTTTTGATGTGATCCAGGAAGTTGAGAAGAGCTTCCATATCATAGCTTTCAGGAAATCCCTTGCGATTTAAAATCCCTTGTTCAATCAAGGTCTGGTTGGGATAGAGAAAGCCGTCAGTTGTTACCAATTCAACCGTAGCATCTGTAAGCGTACGGGACAGTAGGATTTGAAGTAGGCGACTGGTTGTGGATTTTCCAACGGCAACACTCCCAGAAACCCCAATGATAAAAGGTTGGGATTTGCTTTCACGTTGAAGAAAAATCCCTTTTGAAAAGGCCAAATCATCCTTGGTACGCTTGTAAATCTGGATGAGATGGGCTAGGGGAAGATAGACATCGGTAACATCCTGCAAGCTAATCTGGTCATTAAAACTCTTGATGGATTCTAATTCCTCTTCTGTCAAAGGAGGTGTTGTCTTTCGATGTAACGATTGCCAAGTCTGGCGGCTGATTTTTTCAAAATGTAAAAATTCGTTGGTCATTTGTTTTCCCCTAGATATTTTGTCTATCATACCATAAAAAGCTAAAAAAATAAAGCGGTTTCTTGAATGTGTTAAGTCAATAGTATATACTATAAGTAGATAGAGGATGAACAATTTATTGATGAAGTAGGAGCTACTTTCTCCTGATTTATAAGCTAATAAAGGGGGCTTTGAGGGTTACAACTTATAGGAGGTGTACTATGAGAATCTTAAAACGTTACATATTGGAACTTTGTTTTATTTTAAGTTTTGCACTACCTTTTATAAAAGGGGCGAATGCGGATAATGGTAGACGCTTTGTGGAAATCTATTACGGTTTTACTTTTTTGATGGAACATGCTATTGTAACAGCTATCTTTATCTGTTCGCTCTTGATTGCTTGCCTACTAAAAAAACGGTGGACGAAATGGCTTGCTGCTGGTAGTTATCTATTTTTGATTTTGTGGATTGCTACAGAAGGATATCTATTCCGTATGTCACTAGAAGATTTGATACGACTTTGGACAAGTTTGGAAATCTTGACACAAACTTATCAGTTGGGCTTTTATCTAAACATCCTGTTGGGAATTTTGTTGATAATAAAGTATTTGAAGGTTAAGCAATAGTCATAAAAATGAGCCTAATTACAGACAATAGACTATGAGATATCTGCTCCTACATGATTTGTCATTCGTTTCCAATAATTGAAAGAGATTGAAGAAAAGGTCTTCTTGGCTAGCTTTCTTCAGTCTTTTTCGTTTTATTATCAGTTTGTAAACGATTTACAATTTAAGTCAAATTATGGTAAAATAGTTTCATGAGTAAAATGTATTATGCAGAAAATCCTGACGCTGCTCACGACATTCATGAGTTAAGAGTGGACTTATTGGGAGAAAAAATGACCTTTTTGACAGATGCGGGTGTTTTTAGCAAGAAAATGATTGACTTTGGGAGTCAACTCTTGCTCAAGTGTCTTGAGGTCAACCAAGGAGAAACTGTCCTTGATGTAGGCTGTGGTTACGGACCTTTGGGCTTGTCTTTAGCTAAGGCTTATGGAGTTCAGGCTACCATGGTCGACATCAATAATCGTGCCTTGGATTTGGCACGACAAAATGCTGAACGAAATAAAGTAGAAGCGACGATTTTCCAGTCCAACATCTATGAACAAGTTGAAGGACATTTTGACCATGTCATTTCTAATCCCCCTATCCGTGCGGGTAAGCAGGTGGTTCATGAAATCATTGAGAAAAGTAAAGATTTTTTGGAAACTGGTGGGGATTTGACTATCGTTATCCAGAAAAAACAAGGGGCTCCAAGTGCCAAGTCCAAGATGGAAGATGTGTTTGGAAATTGTGAAGTCGTCAAAAAAGACAAGGGATACTATATCCTTAGAAGTGTGAAAGAATGAGAGCAGTTGATTTAATCCAAAAGAAACGAGATGGTCAAGAACTGACTTCGAGTGAAATTGAATGGCTAGTTGAAGGCTATGTGTCAGGAACTGTTCCTGATTATCAGATGTCTGCCTTTGCTATGGCTGTCTATTTCAAAGGAATGACGACTCGAGAAATATCTGATTTGACCATGAAAATGGTTCAGACAGGTCAAGAGTTTGATTTATCAGCTATTGATGGGGTTAAGGTTGACAAGCATTCTACTGGTGGTGTTGGTGATAAGGTGACCTTGATTTTAGCTCCTCTAGTGGCTAGCTTTGGAGTTCCAGTCGCGAAAATGAGTGGTCGTGGTCTCGGCCATACTGGTGGAACAATTGATAAATTGGAGTCCATTAAGGGCTATCAAGTAGAACGTAATCAAGAGGATTTCATTAATCAAGTTCAGGATATTGGTGTATCTGTCATTGGGCAATCAGACCAACTGGTTAAAGCAGACAAGCTTCTCTACGCCCTCCGTGATGTGACCGCAACTGTCGACACGATTCCTTTGATTGCGAGTTCGGTGATGAGCAAGAAAATTGCGGCAGGAGCGGATGCTATTTTGCTAGACGTGACTGTCGGTGAGGGTGCCTTCATGAAAACGGTTGATGAGGCGCGTGAGTTGGCTCAAACCATGGTGGAACTTGGTAAGGCAGTTGGTCGAAAGACGGTAGCAGTGATTACGGATATGAGTCAGCCCTTGGGACGAGCGATTGGAAATCGTCTAGAAATTCTTGAAGCATTGGAGATTTTACAAGGTCAAGGACGTCAGGATATTACCCACTTCATCTGCGAATTGGCTCAAATTATGCTTGGCCTGGCAAATGTTAACAAGACAGTTGAAGAAGTTCGCCAACATCTTGAGAATGGCAAGGCGCTGGCCAAGTTTGAGGAAATGGTCCAAGCCCAAGGTGGAGACTTGGAAGACCTCTATCGTCCTGTCAATGTAGCCCATGTGGTGGAAATCCCTGCTCAGGAAACGGGTGTCATTTCAGCTCTTCCAGCAATGGAATTTGGGCTTTATGCTATGAGACTGGGGGCAGGCCGTGCAGTTAAGTCTGATGCCTTGGACTATGAAACAGGAATTGTTTTTGAAAAGAAAGTTGGAGATTCCGTTCAAAAGGGAGAAATTGTTGCAAAAGTATACACAAATGGAAAAATTTCTCCTCAGCTAGTTACAGATTTTCAAAAATATGTTAAAATAAATGATAGGGTGCAAAGTTTACGAGAAATTATAGAAATTATCTCATAAACCGCAGGAGAATCCGAATATGAAATTAAATAAATATATCGATCATACGCTTTTAAAACAAGATGCAACAGAAAATCAAATTGATTGTTTGTTGTCTGAGGCTAGGGAGTATGATTTTGCCAGTGTTTGCGTCAATCCGACCTGGGTTGAACATGCTAAAAAAGGGCTTGAAGACTCAAATGTCAAGGTCTGTACAGTAGTAGGTTTCCCTTTGGGAGCAACAACTTCAGCTGTGAAAGCTTTTGAAACCAAAGAAGCTATTCAAAATGGTGCAGACGAGATTGATATGGTGATCAATGTTGGGGCTCTCAAAACAGGTAATCTTGATTTGGTTGAGTCAGATATTCGCGCAGTCGTGGAAGCAAGTGGTGACAAGTTAGTGAAAGTCATTATTGAAGCTTGCCTTCTGACAGACCAAGAAAAAGTTGTGGCTTGCCAATTGGCCCAAAAAGCTGGAGCTGACTTCGTAAAAACTTCAACTGGCTTTTCAACTGGTGGTGCTACGATAGCGGATGTTCAATTAATGCGTGAAACAGTTGGACCTGATATGGGTGTCAAGGCTGCTGGTGGAGCTCGTTCTTATGCAGATGCAGTCGCCTTTGTTGAAGCTGGAGCTACTCGTATCGGAACATCTTCTGGTGTAGCAATCTTAAAAGGAGAGTTAGCAGATGGCGACTACTGAGTTGATTGACTTAGCGATTGAGACTAGTAAAAACGCCTATGTACCCTATTCACATTTTCCGATTGGTGCTGTTTTGGTTGCCAAGGACGGTAGTGTTTATACAGGATGCAATATTGAAAATGCTAGCTACCCCTTGACCAACTGTGGTGAGAGAACAGCTATTTTTAAAGCTATCTCCGAAGGACAACGTGAGTTTTCAGAGTTGATTGTTTACGGTCAAACTGAGAAACCTATTTCTCCTTGTGGAGCTTGTCGCCAAGTTATGGTCGAATTTTTTGAACAAGATCTAAAGG
>NZ_DXLC01000281.1:0-2875 GCF_019414905.1 Streptococcus sp.
ACGAAATTCAAACTCTCTATGATAATTATGTACGAATTGGCGGCACGCCTCTGCAAAAAATTACGCGTGAAGAGGTTGCCTTGGTAGAGGCTAGGCTGGGAAATGAGTATAGTGTTTATTTTGCTAATAAGTTTTCCAGTCCCTTTATTCCAAATGTGATTGGTCAGATGGAAGCAGACGGCATTGAACAGTGTATTTGCTTGATTTTGGAGCCCCATTATTCTTTCTACTCTGTCATGGGTTATGAGAAATTTTTAGAAAGCAAGCAAATTCAATTTTTAGTCATTAAGGACTGGTATCAAGAAGAAGCGCTATTAAACTATTGGGCAGATGAAATTGGTAAAATTTTAAAAGAAGAAGTAAAGCAGGATAGCTTTAAAGTCATCTTTTCAGCCCACAGTGTGCCCATTTTTGCCTTGGATTTTGGTGACCCATATATTGACCAAATTTTTGAAAATAGCAAGCTTGTCGCTGAAAAACTAGGTTTGAGTTCTGAGCAATATACTAACACTTGGCAAAGTGAAAGTGATATCGGGATTCCATGGATTAAGCCAGATGTCTTAGAGTATCTCAGAGAACGGAAAGAACATCCAGACCATTATATTTTTGTTCCTATCAGCTTCATTAGCGAGCATATTGAAGTCTTGTTTGACAATGATGTGGAATGTTATGACTTATGTCAGGAATTTGGTGTAAACTACCATCGTCCACCAATGCCAAATACAGATTCTCGTTTGATTGATGCCTTGGTTAATACAGTCAGAGCTAATGAGGACAAAGAGTTTAAGGAATTTCTCCCAGAAGAAGAAACCTTTGATGAGTTAGTTCCTTCAGATGAGACGAAAAATATCTTGGCCGAATCTCAAGATTTACAAATGCCAGAATTTGTGAAAAAATTGATTGAGAAAAAAGGTCGGGAAAATGTTAAGATGCCTTATCTTATTAAGAAAATGCTTGAGAAAGCAGGTAAGTTACCAAAAGAGTAAAGAAAAAAGGATTTAGCTTTGCGCTAGATCCTTTTAATCGATTATTTTTTCTCGAGAAGAGCTTTGATTTCTTGAAGTACTTCCAATTCAGTTGGACCAGCTGGAGCTTCCTCAGCAGCTTCTTCTTTCTTAGTAAGGTTTTGAGCTTTTTCCATTGCTTTAATCACAAAGAATAGCACAGTACCAACTACAAGGAAGTTGATAACAGCACTCAAGAAGTTACCGTAAGCAACACCATTCCATGAAAGTTGAGCAATACGTTCGATTTTTGCAGCTTTCAAAGCAGGGTTCAATAGAAGTGGAGTGATGATATCATTAACAAATGAAGTAACGATAGCACCAAAAGCAGAGGCAATGATCACACCGACAGCAAGGTCAACAACATTACCACGAAGCAAGAATGATTTTAGATTTTTTAACATACTGTTTTCCTTTCAACGTTTCGTGTTTCATTGTATCCTAAATCATTATAGAAGGCAATTAAAAGGCTCATAAATGGAGCATTATTTTCTAAAAATATAGACCTTGCTCAAGATATAATTGATGATAATAATGAGTATTTGTGCAATTATCGTTTCAATTGCATTTACCTTATCAATGTTTTCATTTACGAATTGCCCTATGATGTGAGGGAATTGAGTCACAAAGAGAAAAGTTAAAAACAAGTCTAACAGAAAAGTGGAAAGGCGGGCAAGACAAAATTTTACTAAACGGATGAGCCGATTCTTCCTTGCTTGCTTAAATACAAGCCTATCATTTGTGATAAAGGCAAATAGGATACCAATAATATTTGCTAGGGCAGTAGCGAGGAGTTCTTTATGAGTTAGCTGATAAATGACTAGTCGTGAGAGAATTGAAACTAGAGTTGTTGCAAGGCCAAAAAAGAGATAGGTTAAGATTTCATTGTTAAAAAATTTTTGAATACGAATTTTCATGTTTTAAGTATAGCATAAAGCAGGCTATTGTGCTATACTAGTAAGGTTGAATAAAGCAACCCTTGGTGCTTAGCTTCTTTCACCAAGCATATTACACGCGGATAACCGCTAAAGGAGAAAAGATGAAAAAATTAACTATTCGTGATGTTGCAGATATTGCAATCGTCGCTGCTATCTATGTCGTTTTGACTGTCACACCGCCTCTAAATGCCATTAGCTATGGTGCTTATCAGTTCCGTATTTCAGAAATGATGAACTTTATGGCTTTTTACAATCCCAAGTATATCATCGGAGTTACCATCGGTTGTATGATTGCTAATTTCTTTAGCTTCGGACTACTAGATGTCTTTGTTGGTGGCGGATCAACCCTAGTATTCCTTAGTCTAGGTGTTTGGCTTTTTGCAAAATATAGCAAGGATTACCTCTTTAACGGATTGATTCGAAAAGATCATTTCTTCTTCTCAATCCTCTTTTCAATTTCCATGTTTACTATCGCTGCAGAGTTAAATATTGTAGCAGAATTACCATTTTTCCTTACTTGGTTTACAACAGGAGTTGGTGAATTTGCCTCATTGATTATTGGAGCGATTATTATTGGTAAAATTGGTCGTCGAATTGATTTAAGCAAATAGAAGAAGATAAGCTAGGTAGCTCTTACCTGGCTTTTTCTTTAGGAAAATTTCTTAGGAAACTTGACAAGATTTTCTAACTGTAGTATACTTTTTAAGTAAGCTGATTTAGCTCAGTTGGCAGAGCGCATCCATGGTAAGGATGAGGTCGCCGGTTCAATCCCGGCAATTAGCATTAAATAGACAGAAAAAACCTTTATTTACAAGGTTTTTTGTTATGTCTGCCTCAAATTTTTCAAAGATATTTCTTATGTATCTGTGTAAATAAAACTAATACTCAATGAAAATCAAAGAGCAAACTAGGAAGCTAGCCGCAGGTTGCTCA
>NZ_DXLC01000282.1:0-6664 GCF_019414905.1 Streptococcus sp.
CGCAGGTTGCTCAAAACACTGTTTTGAGGTTGTAGATAAGACTGACGAAGTCAGTCACATATATACGGCAAGGCGACGCTGACGAAGTTTGAAGAGATTTTCGAAGAGTATAAAGAGTTTCGTCTGTTGACAAAAGTCATTCTCTTTAGTAGAATAGTAGATGCGATGAGTCGATAGGTAGTCTTCGGACTACTATTGAGCATAAGGAGGTCATAACGCAGGAGCGGACCTTGATGAGTTGTGTGAACCTGCTCATCACATGAAGATGCCTCTTAGTCCCTGGTCTAGCGACTGGGGATTTTTATTTTCCAAAAAATGATGAAAAAGCTTTGCAATTCATGGAAAAAGTAGTATAATACATCTATTATAGAAATTTTTAGAAAATTCCGAAAGAGGTTATTTATGGGATATACAGTTGCTGTAGTCGGCGCGACAGGTGCTGTCGGAGCTCAGATGATAAAAATGTTGGAAGAATCAACACTTCCAATCGATAAAATCCGTTTACTTGCTTCTGCACGTTCAGCAGGCAAGACTTTGAAATTTAAAGATCAAGATATTACAATTGAAGAAACGACTGAAACAGCTTTTGAAGGAGTTGATATTGCTCTCTTTTCGGCAGGTGGTTCTACATCAGCTAAGTATGCACCATACGCAGTGAAAGCTGGAGCGGTAGTAGTTGATAATACATCTTACTTCCGTCAAAATCCAGACGTTCCTTTGGTTGTTCCAGAGGTCAATGCTCATGCACTTGATGCCCACAACGGTATCATTGCCTGCCCTAACTGTTCAACAATTCAAATGATGGTGGCTCTTGAGCCAGTTCGCCAAAAATGGGGCTTGGACCGTATCATTGTCTCAACTTACCAAGCAGTTTCAGGTGCTGGTATGGGAGCAATTCTTGAGACACAACGTGAACTTCGTGAAGTCTTGAACGATGGAGTGAAACCACGTGATTTACATGCTGAAATCTTGCCTTCAGGTGGTGACAAGAAACACTATCCTATCGCCTTTAACGCTCTTCCACAAATTGATGTTTTCACTGACAATGATTACACTTACGAAGAGATGAAAATGACCAAGGAAACTAAGAAAATCATGGAAGATGACAGCATTGCAGTATCTGCAACATGTGTGCGCATTCCAGTCTTGTCAGCTCACTCTGAGTCTGTTTACATCGAAACAAAAGAAGTGGCTCCAATCGAAGAAGTGAAAGCAGCTATCGCAGCCTTCCCAGGTGCTGTCCTTGAAGATGATGTTGCTCATCAAATTTATCCTCAAGCCATCAATGCAGTGGGTTCACGTGATACCTTTGTTGGTCGCATCCGTAAAGACTTGGATGAAGAAAAAGGTATCCACATGTGGGTTGTTTCAGATAACCTTCTCAAAGGTGCTGCTTGGAACTCAGTTCAGATTGCAGAAACTCTTCATGAACGTGGCTTGGTTCGTCCAACAGCTGAATTGAAATTTGAGTTAAAATAGTCATATCGTTTAGGAGTTCAGATGAACTCCTTCTTTGAAATAGAGAGGTGTTTTCATGTCTTATCAAGATTTAAAAGAGTGTAAAATCATCACAGCCTTTATTACCCCCTTTCACGAGGATGGTTCCATTAACTTTGATGCCATTCCAGCCCTGATTGAGCATTTATTGGCCCATCATACAGACGGCATTCTTCTAGCTGGAACGACTGCTGAGAGTCCAACTTTAACCCACGATGAGGAGTTGGAACTCTTTGCGGCTGTACAAAAGATTGTCAATGGACGAGTTCCTTTGATTGCGGGTGTAGGTACCAATGATACGCGTGACTCGATCGAGTTTGTCAAAGAAGTAGCGGAATTTGGTGGTTTCGCAGCTGGGCTTGCTATTGTTCCTTACTACAACAAACCTTCTCAAGAAGGAATGTATCAGCATTTTAAAGCCATTGCAGATGCTTCTGACCTACCAATTATTATCTATAACATTCCAGGGCGTGTAGTTGTCGAATTGACTCCAGAAACCATGCTTCGTTTGGCTGACCATCCAAATATTATAGGTGTCAAAGAATGTACTAGCTTGGCTAATATGGCTTACTTGATTGAGCACAAGCCAGAAGAGTTCTTGATTTATACAGGTGAGGATGGAGATGCTTTCCATGCCATGAACCTTGGTGCGGATGGGGTTATTTCTGTTGCATCACATACAAATGGGGATGAAATGCACGAGATGTTTACTGCCATTGCAGAAAGCGATATGAAGAAAGCCGCAGCTATTCAACGTAAATTCATTCCTAAGGTTAATGCCCTCTTCTCATATCCAAGTCCTGCTCCTGTCAAGGCCGTTCTCAACTATATGGGATTTGAAGCTGGTCCAACTCGATTACCTCTAGTTCCAGCACCAGAAGAAGATGCAAAACGCATTATCAAGGTTGTTGTAGATGGCGACTACGAAGCAACTAAAGCAACCGTAACAGGTGTCTTAAGACCAGATTACTAATAAGACAATAAAATCCATGACCGCAAGAACGATCATGGATTTTTCTTATTTTCCTAAGCAGAATTGGCTAAAGAGTTGGGTGATGAGTTCATCAGGAGCAGCATCCCCAGTGATTTCTCCGAGGATTTCCCAAGTACGAGTCAAATCAACTTGAAGCAAGTCAACTGGCATACCTAGTTCCAGCCCTTCATTAACAGCCTGTAGGCTTTCAACGGCCTTTTCAATCAAGGAAATGTGACGTGCGTTAGACAAGTAGGTAGCATCTTGCTCGACTAGACCAGCATTTTCAAAGAAGAGGTTATTTATTCTCTCTTCAATCTTATCAATATTTTGGTTTTTAAGAACTGAAATGCGGATGACATCTTCAGGGAGTTCTGAAGTTTCAATTGCTTCAGGCAGGTCGGTTTTATTAAGAAGAATAATACGGTTTGTATATTGACTAATCTCAAGAAGTTGTCGGTCTTGGGCGGTTAAGGGTTCGCTAGCGTTTAGCACCAGTAGAACCAAGTCGGCTTCCTTGAGGGCTTTTTTCGAACGCTCGACACCGATTTGTTCCACGATGTCATCCGTTTCACGGATACCAGCTGTATCAATCAGTTTGAGAGGGACACCGTTGATGTTGACGTATTCTTCGATGACATCTCGAGTAGTACCAGCAATATCTGTAACGATAGCCTTGTCCTCACGCAAGAGGTTGTTGAGGAGGCTAGATTTCCCAACGTTGGGGCGGCCGATGATGGCAGTGGAAATTCCTTCACGAAGGATTTTACCGCGGCGGGCTGTCCTAAGGAGATTGGTTAGCAATTGCTCAAACTCCATAGTCTTCTCTCGGACAACAGCAGTAGTGGCTTCCTCAACATCGTCGTACTCAGGATAATCAATATTGACCTCGACTTGGGCAAGTGTATTGAGGATTTCTTGACGGGTATTATTGATAAGATCAGAAAGAGAACCATCTAATTGTTTGACCGCAATGTTCATGGCCTTGTCTGTCTTGGCGCGGATGATGTCCATAACGGCTTCAGCCTGAGTCAAGTCAACACGTCCATTTAGGAAGGCACGTTTGGTAAATTCACCAGGTTCTGCCAACCGAGCTCCTTCACGGATAGCTAGCTGGAGAATTTCATTGGTCACCGCAATCCCACCGTGGGTGTTAATCTCGATAATATCCTCACGAGTGAAGGTTTTTGGAGACTTCATAGCTCCAACCATAACCTCGTCCATGACTTTACCAGTCAGAGGATCAATAATGTGACCGTAGTTGAGAGTGTGGCTGGCAACCTTGTTCAAGTCTTTTCCTTTAAAAATCTTTTGGGCAATAGCAAAACTGTCTGTTCCGCTCAGGCGGACAATACCAATAGCCCCTTCACCTAGTGGAGTAGATATAGCAGCGATGGTATCAAATTCACGTGTAATCATAATATTTCCTTTAATTAATAGCTCTTTTCTTGGAATATTCCAAGTCTCTTTTCAAATTGTAACAAATTTGAACTATTTCTTCAATGGATGCTACTTGGAGATTGAAAAAGCCTAAGCAATTCTGCTTAAGCTAGATTATTTGGTGCGCATTTCCCCTTGTGGGAAGTAAGTTCCTTCTGGCATATCGTTGATGATGACATGGACAGCAGATTGAGGGGCTCCAGTGTTGCGAACAACCGCTTCCGTTACTTCCTTAGCAAGAGCTTTCTTTTGCTCGAGCGTGCGTCCTTCAAATAAATCGATGCGTACAAATGGCATAATAGCTTCCTCCACTAGTTTTTATTTCTTCTATTTTACCACATTTTGCCGTTTAAAGCTTAAGAAAATTATGATATACTAGAATGTAGCAAAAATTTAGAAATGGACGTGAAGCAAGAAACATGGCACAGTTGTATTATCGTTATGGGACCATGAACTCAGGTAAGACGATTGAGATTCTCAAGGTGGCCTATAACTATGAGGAGCAAGGAAAAGGTGTTGTGATTATGACCTCGGCTCTGGATACGCGTGACGGTGTTGGCTATGTGTCGAGTCGAATTGGCATGAAACGCCCTGCTCTTGCGATTGAGGAGACGACAGATATCTTTGGCTATATCCGAGACCTACCAGAAAAGCCTTACTGTGTGTTGGTCGATGAAGCCCAGTTTCTCAAACGTCATCATGTTTATGACCTAGCTCGTGTTGTTGATGAGTTAGATATACCCGTCATGGCATTTGGTTTGAAAAATGACTTTCGCAATGAACTGTTCGAAGGTTCCAAATATCTATTGCTCTTAGCAGACAAGATTGACGAAATCAAGACCATTTGCCAGTATTGTAAGAAAAAGGCGACCATGGTATTGCGTACTCAGGATGGATTGCCCGTTTACGATGGAGAACAGATCCAGATTGGTGGCAATGAAACCTATATCTCGGTTTGCCGTAAACATTATTTTGCGCCAATGATAACCTCTAACAAGGAGCAAAACTATGACAATTGAACTAAGAGATGTTACAATGGAAAATTATTTTGATGTTTTGAATTTGGATGTCAAGGAATATCAAAAACAATACATTGCAACCAACGCAATTAGTTTAGCTGAAGCATACGTCTACACTAAAAATGGAGATTTTGTAGCTCCATTGGCAGTTTATGATAATGATGCAATTATAGGTTTTGTGATGATAGCTTATGATAAAAAGATCGGAATTAGTAGTGGAAATTATTTACTATTTCGTTTTATGATTGATAAGAATTTTCAAAATCAAGGATATTTTAAACCAATTATGGATAAAGTACTAGACTATGTTCGGACAGCGCCAGCAGGTTTAAGCAATAAACTTTGGTTGTCTTATGAACCAGAAAACGAACATGCAAGATATTGTTACCTCAGTTATGGATTTAAAGAAACTGGGGAAATATCCGAGAACGAAGTAGTAGCAATCTATGATTTAACAATTGAGAAATAAGGAGAAAAAATGAACATCTATGATCAACTACAAGCTGTAGAAGACCGTTATGAAGAATTAGGAGAGTTGCTCAGTGACCCGGATGTGGTCTCTGACACCAAACGTTTTATGGAGCTTTCAAAAGAAGAGGCTTCTACTCGCGATACGGTAACAGCCTACCGTGAGTACAAACAAGTCCTTCAAAACATCGTTGACGCTGAAGAGATGATTAAGGAATCAGGCGGAGACGCTGACTTGGAAGAAATGGCTAAGCAAGAACTCAAAGATGCCAAGGCTGAAAAAGAAGAATACGAAGAAAAACTGAAGATCTTGCTCCTTCCAAAGGATCCAAACGATGACAAGAATATTATCTTAGAAATTCGTGGAGCAGCTGGTGGAGACGAAGCAGCACTTTTCGCTGGAGATCTTTTAACCATGTACCAAAAGTATGCGGAAGCCCAAGGTTGGCGCTTTGAAGTTATGGAAGCTTCTATGAACGGTGTCGGTGGTTTCAAAGAAGTGGTTGCCATGGTTTCAGGTCAGTCTGTTTATTCTAAACTCAAGTATGAGTCTGGTGCCCATCGTGTTCAACGTGTCCCTGTGACAGAAAGTCAAGGTCGTGTCCATACATCAACTGCCACAGTTCTTGTCATGCCTGAAGTGGAAGAGGTTGAATACGATATTGATCCAAAAGACCTTCGTGTTGATATCTACCACGCCTCTGGTGCTGGTGGACAGAACGTCAATAAGGTTGCGACTGCCGTTCGTATCGTTCACTTGCCAACCAATATCAAGGTTGAGATGCAGGAAGAACGTACCCAGCAGAAAAACCGTGAAAAAGCCATGAAAATCATCCGTGCGCGTGTTGCTGACCACTTCGCACAAATTGCACAAGATGAACAAGATGCTGAGCGTAAGTCGACTATTGGTACTGGTGACCGTTCAGAACGGATTCGTACTTATAACTTCCCACAAAACCGTGTCACAGACCACCGTATCGGTTTAACCCTCCAAAAACTAGATACCATTTTGTCTGGTAAATTGGATGAAGTTGTGGACGCCTTGGTACTTTATGACCAAACACAAAAATTAGAAGAATTAAATAAATAATGAAATTAGCTCAATTATTTTCAGATTTTGAAGAAGAGTTGATAAGACAAGGAGAGGAAGCTGAAAGCCTCTCTTTTGTCTATCGTAGTCTGAAAAATCTCACTTTTACAGACTTTGTTTTCGCCCTCCAGCAAGAGGTAACCGACGAAGAAAAACTATTTGTAGAGGAAATTTACC
>NZ_DXLC01000283.1:0-1067 GCF_019414905.1 Streptococcus sp.
TCAGCCAACCAGCTTGGTTCAGCGTGCATTTCTGAAAAAAGTTTAATAGTTTCTTTAGTCATTTACTTCTCCTAAAAGATACGAGGGAATTACAATTCTTCCTTGTAGTCGTAGCCAAGTTCTTCAGCTAGTTTTGCGTATCCTTCACGTTCCAAACGAGCAGCCAATTCTGGACCACCTGAAAGGACAACACGACCTTCCATCATGACGTGTACCACATCAGGTGTGATGTAGTTCAAAAGACGTTGGTAGTGAGTGATAATCATAGCACCAAAACCTTCACCACGCATGGCATTAACACCTTTAGAAACAACTTTAAGGGCATCAATATCAAGACCAGAGTCAATCTCATCCAAAAGGGCAAAAGTTGGTTCCAACATCAAAAGTTGAAGAATCTCATTACGTTTTTTCTCACCACCAGAGAAACCTTCGTTGAGGTAACGCTCAGCCATTTCTTCTTTCATGTTGAGCAATTCCATCTTCTCATCCAATTTAGTGATAAACTCACGAACTGAGATCTTTTCATCGTCTTCTTTACCAGCATTCATAGCTGCACGAAGAAACTCAGCGTTAGTAATACCAGGAATTTCTGATGGGTATTGCATAGCAAGGAAAAGTCCCATACGTGCACGCTCGTCCACTTCCAACTCAAGGATATTTACGCCATCAAACAAGACTTCACCTTTGGTAACTTCATAGTTTGGATTTCCCATGATAGCGGCAGAAAGAGTCGATTTACCAGTACCATTTGGTCCCATGATAGCGGCGATTTCTCCTGTTTTCAGGGTCAGGTTAACCCCTTTTAAAATTTCTTTTCCTTCAATCTCGACGTGAAGATCTTTGATCTCTAATACTGACATGATAATTCCTTTCTTTTTTAAGACCTTTACAGTTCTTACTGGAAACATACTTGATTTCCCTAGAAAATACGGTAAAAGGTCAATAAATATACTTTTATAGTATAACAAAAAAAAGCCTAAAAGGCTTTGATTTTGTCTAGAAGCTGAGGACTAGTCTTTTCCTTTCAAGTGTTGGTCAATGACATCTACTATTTTCCCCATCAAGTA
>NZ_DXLC01000284.1:0-15345 GCF_019414905.1 Streptococcus sp.
AAAAAAGGCTCCATAATATCCATAGGGGGTTACCCACTACAAATATTATAGAGCCCTAAAATCCTAAGTTTTCTCTTAGGATTTTTCTTCTTTTTTTGATAGAATAAAGTGTACAATGAAAGGAAGAATAAACTCGTATGCGCATTAAATGGTTTTCCTTGATTAGGATTACAGGTTTACTTTTGGTACTCTTGTATCACTTCTTTCAGACCATCTTTCCTGGAGGATTTTTCGGGGTAGATGTCTTTTTCACATTTTCAGGTTTCCTGATTACAGCTCTACTCATCGAAGAATTTTCTAAAAATCATGAAATTGATTTGGTTGGATTTTTTAGGAGACGCTTTTATCGTATCGTGCCACCTGTGGTTTTGATGGTCTTGGTAATCATGCCCTTTACCTTTCTAGTTCGCCAAGATTATGTGGCTGGAATTGGGGGTCAGATTGCGGGTGTTTTAGGCTTCATGACCAACTTCTATGAGCTCCTAACAGGTGGGAGTTATGAATCTCAGTTCATTCCTCATTTGTTTGTTCATAATTGGAGCTTGGCCGTTGAGGTTCACTACTATATTCTTTGGGGATTGGCAGTTTGGTTCTTATCCAAACAGGCTAAATCAAATGGTCAGTTGAAGGGGATGGTCTTTCTCTTATCTGCTGCTGCCTTCTTGATTAGCTTCTTCTCCATGTTTATTGGTAGTTTTCTAGTAACCTCTTATTCCTCTGTTTACTTCTCCAGTTTAACTCATGTCTATCCATTCTTTTTGGGAAGTATCCTAGCAACGATTGTAGGCGTTCGTCAGACGACTTCCCTCGTCAAGCAGTTGGATAAAACCTGGGATTTACGAAAGACCCTGTTGATTTTTGCAGGAGGTTTTGGCTTCTTACTCATTTTGACCTTCTTTGTCAAATTTACCTATCTCTTTGCCTATCTTATTGGCTTCTTGCTTGCCAGTCTTGCAGCCCTAGCTATGATTCTGGCGGCGCGCGTCTTACATGAAAAGACTCCTAACGTACAGGAACCAAAGATTATTAGTTTTTTAGCAGATACTAGCTATGCGGTTTATCTTTTCCATTGGCCTTTCTACATCATTTTCTCACAGTTGACCTCAAATCTTCTTGCTGTGTTACTGACTCTGATTTGTTCTTATGGATTTGCCAGTCTTTCATTTTATGTATTGGAGCCGTGGATTGTAGGCAAGAATACACCTGTTTTACAAACTCTTCGTCCCCTGCCTTATATTCACGCAATTCTTGCAACAAGTACAGGAATCTTGGCCTTCATTGTCCTCTTAGTGACTTTGTTGGCACCACAAGTGGGAGCTTTTGAGACAGACTTAACTGTCAATGGTTTGAAGCAAGCTGCAACAAATATTAGCCAAACCAAGGTGATGACAGAACGGGCAGATGCAAACAGTTTGGGAATTGCTGATGGCACTATGTTAATTGGTGACTCGGTGGCTTTAAGGGCAAATACAGCCCTGCAGACAGCCCTTCCTGGAGCACAGATTAACGCGCAGGTCAGCAGAACAACCAAGACTGCCAACGAAATCATGCTCAACAATAGCCAGAATAAATTTCTACCAAAGATGGTGGTTATTGCGACTGGGGTAAATAATCCTGAAAATTACAAGGAAGATTGGGATAGTATCGTGAAAAATCTTCCTAAGGGCCACCATATGGTTTTGGTGACTCCTTATGAGGGAGATAAGACAAAAGAGACCTATGCCATCGTTGAGAAGGCGGCTGCCTATATGAGAGAATTGGCAGAGAAGACTCCTTACATCACGATAGCAGATTGGAATCAAGTTGCGAAAGAACATCCAGAAATTTGGACTGGGACAGACCAAGTCCATTTCGGAAGTGACAATAGCAAAATTGAAGCAGGAGCAAAATTGTATGCAGAGACCATTGCTACAGCCTTGCAAACAGCTCAAGACAAACCAGTCAAATCAAAATAACGTGTATTAAAAAGAGAAGAGTTGGAGAAATCCAGCTCTTTTAAAATATCTCTAGAAAACAGGTCTATACCATTTACAAATGAATCAGAAAGGTTTATAATGTAATTGACATAATAAATATCAAAAGTAATCTTTTAAGGAGGTCATTATTATGCCTAATTACGTTAAAGCGGATCAGTTTTTCTATCCATTTGGCATTCGTCGCGGTGGGTACTTAGAACTTGTTGATGGCAAATTTGGGAAACATGTGGATCAAATTCCTGAAGGAGCAGAGGTTCTTGACTATACTGGTTATAGCATTGCACCAGGTCTTGTGGATACTCATATTCATGGATATGCAGGTGTAGATGTGATGGACAACAACATTGAAGGTACATTGCATACTATGAGTGAAGGACTTCTTAGTACCGGTGTTACCAGTTTCTTGCCCACAACTTTAACAGCCACTTATGAGCAATTGCTTGCAGTCACTGAAAATCTTGGAAACCATTATAAAGAAGCAACAGGTGCTAAGATTCGTGGGATTTATTATGAAGGTCCATATTTCACAGAAACTTTTAAGGGGGCACAAAATCCAACTTATATGAGAGACCCGGGTGTTGAGGAGTTTCATTCTTGGCAAGATGCTGCAAAAGGGATGCTAAATAAAATCGCTATTGCACCAGAACGTGATGGGGTGGAAGATTTTGTACGTACTATTACAGGTGAAGGTGTGACAGTTGCACTTGGACACTCAGATGCGACATTTGAACAAGCTAAGAAGGCAGTTGATGCTGGAGCTAGTGTATGGGTACATGCCTATAATGGGATGCGTGGTTTAACACACCGCGAACTAGGTATGGTAGGAGCTATGTATGAGCTACCACATACTTACGCAGAATTGATTTGTGATGGTTACCATGTAGATCCAAAAGCTTGTGAGATTTTACTTAAGCAAAAGGGGACAGAAAACATCGCCCTTATTACTGACTGTATGACAGCTGGTGGGCTTGAAGACGGTGACTATATGTTGGGAGAATTCCCTGTTGTAGTAGCAAATGGAACTGCACGTCTCAAATCTACTGGTAATTTGGCAGGTTCTATCCTCAAACTTAAAGATGGTATGAGAAATGTAGTCGAGTGGGGTATTGCGAATCCGCATGAAGCAGTCATGATGGCCAGCCTTAACCCAGCTAAATCTGTTCACATTGATGATGTCTGTGGCCAAATCCGTGAAGGTTATGATGCAGATTTTATTGTTTTAGACAAAGATTTGGAATTGGTAGCAACCTACCTAGATGGCGTGAAACGTTATCAAGCATAAGAGAGAAAGCAGAAGTTAGAGACTAGCTTCTGTTTTTTTATCTATATTGCTTTACCGGTAAATAAAAAAGTTAAAAAAATCACAAAAAATCTTGAAGAAACAAATGAAAGGGTTTACAATTATATTATAAATAGTACAAATAAAAAACGGAGGAGTACTTTATGAAAGCCTATACTTATGTTAAACCAGGACTTGCTTCTTTTGTTGATGTAGACAAACCAGTTATTCGCAAGCCAACAGACGCTATTGTGCGTATCGTAAAAACTACTATTTGTGGAACAGACCTCCATATTATCAAAGGGGATGTTCCTGCTTGCCAAAGTGGTACCATTCTTGGTCACGAAGGGATTGGGATTGTTGAAGAAGTTGGAGAAGGAGTTTCGAACTTCAAAAAAGGCGACAAGGTCTTGATTTCTTGTGTCTGTGCCTGCGGTAAATGCTACTACTGTAAAAAAGGAATTTATGCCCACTGTGAAGACGAAGGGGGCTGGATTTTCGGTCACCTGATTGATGGTATGCAGGCTGAATATTTACGTGTCCCTCATGCAGATAACACTCTTTACCACACTCCAGAAGACTTGTCAGATGAAGCCTTGGTTATGCTATCAGACATTCTGCCTACTGGATATGAAATTGGTGTCTTAAAAGGGAAAGTAGAACCTGGTTGCAGCGTAGCCATTATTGGTTCAGGACCAGTTGGATTGGCAGCTCTTTTGACAGCTCAATTCTATTCACCAGCTAAATTGATTATGGTGGATTTAGATGATAACCGCTTGGATACTGCAGTTTCTTTCGGTGCTACTCATAAGATTAATTCTTCAGACCCTGAAAAAGCCATTAAAGAAATTTATGATTTGACAGATGGTCGTGGTGTAGATGTTGCTATCGAAGCTGTTGGTATTCCTGCAACATTTGATTTCTGTCAAAAGATTATCGGTATAGACGGAACAGTTGCCAACTGTGGTGTACATGGTAAACCAGTCGAATTCGATTTGGACAAACTTTGGATCCGCAACATCAATGTAACAACTGGTTTGGTATCTACAAATACAACTCCACAATTGTTGAAAGCTCTTGAAAGTCATAAGATTGAACCAGAAAAATTGGTAACTCACTATTTCAAACTAAGTGAAATTGAAAAAGCCTATGAAGTCTTCAGTAAGGCAGCAGACCACCATGCCATTAAGGTCATCATCGAAAACGATATTTCTGAAGCCTAGGTAGTAAAAAGATTTTGGAACACAAGCAAATAGAAATTCAGTCATCCATCAGATGGCTGGATTTTTTATCAAAAAATTAAGAAATGAGCATATTTCTTTCCTTGTCTGGCGGAATTGGTTATAATATACGGTACAAAGGAATGAATGAATATGTATCGTGTTATAGAAATGTATGGAGATTTTGAACCGTGGTGGTTCTTAGAAGGTTGGGAAGAAGATATTGTAGCGAGTAAGAAATTTGATCAGTATTATGATGCTCTCAAATACTATAAAACTTGCTGGTTTAGATTGGAACAAGAATCCCCTCTTTATAAAAGTAGAAGTGACTTGATGACTATTTTTTGGGATCCAGAAGACCAACGCTGGTGCGATGAATGTGATGAGTATTTACAACAATACCATTCTTTGGCTCTTTTGCAGGATGAGCAGGTTATTCCAGATGAAAAACTACGCCCAGGCTATGAAAAACAAACAGGTAAGGAAAGGCACCGTTCTTGCCGTATGAAATTAAAATAGAGGAAAAGTAACTTTTTTGGAGTTGCTTTTTTTATTTTTCCAAATCTTTGCGAATAGTATAGGTGAGGAGGTAAGTATGGTTCAAGAAATTGCACAAGAAATCATTCGTTCGGCCCGGAAAAAAGGGGCGCAAGACATTTATTTTGTCCCCAAGTTAGACGCCTATGAGCTTCATATGAGGGTAGGAGACAAGCGCTGTAAAATCGGTTGTTATGATTTTGAAAAATTTGCGGCAGTCATCAGTCACTTTAAGTTTGTGGCGGGTATGAATGTAGGAGAAAAGCGACGTAGTCAACTTGGTTCCTGTGATTATGCCTATGACCAGAAGATGGCATCTCTACGTCTATCTACTGTAGGCGATTATCGAGGACATGAGAGTTTAGTCATTCGCTTGTTGCACGATGAGGAGCAAGATTTACATTTTTGGTTTCAGGATATTGGAGAACTGGGTAAGCAGTACAGGCAACGGGGACTCTATCTTTTTGCTGGTCCAGTCGGCAGTGGTAAGACAACCTTGATGCACGAATTGGCTAAATCAATATTTAAAGGACAGCAAGTCATGTCCATCGAAGATCCTGTTGAAATCAAGCAGGACGACATGCTTCAGTTGCAGTTGAACGAAGCAATCGGGCTAACCTATGAAAATCTAATCAAACTTTCCTTGCGACATCGTCCTGATCTCTTGATTATCGGAGAAATTCGAGACAGCGAGACGGCGCGTGCAGTGGTCAGAGCCAGTTTGACAGGTGCGACAGTCTTTTCAACCATTCACGCCAAGAGTATCCGAGGTGTTTATGAGCGCCTGTTGGAGTTGGGGGTGAGTGAGGAGGAATTGGCAGTCGTTCTGCAAGGAGTCTGCTACCAGAGATTAATCGGGGGAGGAGGAATCATTGACTTTGCAAACAAAGACTATCAAGAACACCAGCCAACTAGCTGGAATGAACAGATTGACCAGCTTTTTAAAGATGGACATATCACAAGTCTTCAGGCTGAAACGGAAAAAATTAGCTATAGCTAAGCAAAAAAATATCATCACCTTGTTTAACAATCTCTTTTCCAGTGGTTTTCATCTGGTGGAGACCATTTCCTTTTTAGATAGGAGTGCCTTGTTGGACAAGCAGTGTGTGACTCAGATGCGCACGGGCTTGTCTCAGGGGAAATCATTCTCAGAAATGATGGAAAGTTTGGGATTTTCAAGTGCCATTGTCACTCAGTTATCTCTAGCTGAAGTTCATGGGAATCTTCACCTGAGTTTGGGAAAGATAGAAGAGTATCTAGACAATCTAGCCAAGGTCAAGAAAAAATTAATTGAAGTAGCGACCTATCCCTTGATTTTGCTGGGTTTTCTTCTCTTAATTATGCTGGGACTACGGAACTACCTACTACCACAACTGGATAGTAGCAATATTGCCACCCAAATTATCGGCAATCTGCCACAAATCTTTCTAGGAATGGTAGGGTTTGTTTCTCTACTTGCCCTTTTAGCACTAACTTTTTATAAAAGAAGCTCTAAGATGCGCGTCTTTTCTATCCTAGCACGCATTCCTTTTCTTGGACTCTTTGTGCAGACCTATTTGACAGCCTATTATGCGCGTGAATGGGGTAATATGATTTCTCAAGGGCTGGAGTTGACGCAGATTTTTCAAATGATGCAGGAACAAGGTTCCCAACTCTTTAAAGAAATCGGTCAAGATTTAGCTCAATCCCTACAAAATGGCCGCGAATTTTCTCAAACCATAGCAACCTATCCTTTCTTTAAAAAGGAGTTGAGTCTCATTATTGAGTATGGTGAAGTCAAGTCCAAGCTGGGGAGTGAGTTGGAAATCTATGCTGAAAAAACTTGGGAAGCCTTTTTTACCCGAGTCAACCGCACCATGAATTTGGTGCAGCCACTGGTCTTTATCTTTGTGGCTCTGATTATCGTTTTACTTTATGCGGCAATGCTCATGCCCATGTATCAAAATATGGAGGTAAATTTTTAACATGAAAAAAATGATGACATTCTCAAAAAAAGCTAAGGTTAAAGCTTTTACACTTGTGGAGATGTTGGTGGTCTTACTCATCATCAGTGTGCTTCTATTACTCTTTGTACCTAATCTGACCAAGCAAAAAGAAGCAGTCAATGACAAAGGAAAAGCTGCTGTTGTTAAGGTGGTGGAAAGTCAGGCAGAACTTTATAGCTTGGATAAAAATGAAGATGCTAGCCTAAGTAAGTTACAAGCAGATGGGCGAATCACGGAAGAACAGGCTAAAGCTTATAAAGAATACCATGCTAAACAAAATACCAGTCAAACTGTTGCAGATTAAGGCATTTACCATGCTGGAAAGCCTCTTGGTTTTGGGTCTTGTGAGTATCCTTGCCTTGGGCTTGTCCGGCTCTGTTCAGTCCACTTTTGCGGCGGTAGAGGAGCAGATTTTCTTTATGGAGTTTGAAGAACTCTATCGGGAAACTCAAAAGCGCAGTGTAGCTAGTCAGCAAAAGACTAGTCTGAACTTAGATGGGCAGACGATTAGCAATGGCAGTCAAAAGTTGACAGTTCCTAAAGGAATTCAAGCACCATCGGGACAAAGTATTACATTTGACCGAGCTGGGGGCAATTCGTCCCTGGCTAAGGTTGAATTTCAGACCAGTAAAGGAGCGATTCGCTATCAATTATATTTAGGAAATGGAAAAATTAAACGCATTAAGGAAACAAAAAATTAGGGCAGTGATTTTACTGGAAGCAGTAGTCGCTCTAGCTATCTTTGCCAGTATTGCAACCCTCCTTTTGGGACAAATTCAGAAAAATAGGCAAGAAGAAGCAAAAATTTTGCAAAAGGAAGAAGTCTTGAGGGTAGCTAAGATGGCCTTGCAGACAGGTCAAAATCAGGTAAACATCAACGGAGTTGAGATTCAGGTGTTTTCTAGTGAAAAAGGATTGGAGGTCTACCATGGTTCAGAACAGTTGTTGGCTATCAAAGAGCCATAAGGTCAAGGCTTTTACCTTGTTAGAATCCCTTATTGCTCTCATTGTCATCAGTGGAAGCTTACTCCTCTTTCAAGCCATGAGTCAGCTCCTCATTTCAGAAGTTCGCTACCAGCAGCAAAGCGAGCAAAAGGAGTGGCTCTTGTTTGTGGACCAGTTGGAGGCAGAATTAGACCGTTCGCAGTTTGAAAAAGTGGAGGGCAATCGCCTATACATGAAGCAAGATGGCAAGGACATCGCCATCGGTAAGTCCAAGTCAGACGATTTTCGGAAAACAGATGCCAGTGGACGGGGTTATCAACCTATGGTTTATGGTCTCAAATCTGCGCATATTACAGAGGATAATCAACTGGTTCGCTTTCGTTTCCAGTTCCAAAAAGGCTTAGAAAGGGAGTTCATCTATCGTGTGGAAAAAGAAAAAAGTTAAGGCTGGTGTTCTCATCTATGCAGTCACTATGGCAGCCATCTTTAGTCTTTTGTTACAATTTTACTTGAACCGACAAGTCGCCTACTATCAAGACTACGCTTTAAATAAAGAAAAGCTGATTGCTTTTGCTATGGCCAAGCGAACCAAAGATAAGGTTGATAAGGAAAGTGGGGAACAGACCTTTAATCTGGGTCAGGTGAGTTATCAAAACAAGAAAACTGGCTTAGTGACGAGGGTTCGTACGCCTAAGAGCCAATATGAGTTCCTATTTCCTTCGGTCAAAATCAAAGAAGAGAAAACAGAGAAAAAGGAAAAGGTAGCGACCGATTCAAGCGAAAAAGTGGAGAAGAAAAAATCAGAAAAGAAGCCTGAAAAGAAAGAGAATTCCTAGCCAACCAAGCTACTTTGTGCTAAACTAAAAATATGAAACATGATTTTAACCACAAAGCAGAAACTTTCGATTCCCCTAAAAATATCTTCCTTGCAAACTTGGTTTGTCAAGCAGTCGAGAAACAGATTGATCTTCTATCAGACAAAGAAATTTTGGATTTTGGTGGAGGGACGGGTCTGTTAACCTTGCCCCTAGCCAAGCAGGCCAAGTCTGTAACATTGGTGGATATTTCGGAGAAAATGCTGGAGCAAGCTCGTTTGAAAGCGGAGCAGCAAGACATCAAGAATATCCAGTTTTTGGAGCAAGATTTGCTGAAAAATCCCTTGGAAAAAGAGTTTGATTGCATTGTCGTTAGTCGGGTTCTTCACCATATGCCTGATCTGGATGCGGCTCTCTCACTGTTTCATCAACATTTGAAGGAAGATGGACAACTCCTACTTGCTGATTTTACAAAGACAGAAGCTAACCATCATGGATTTGATTTAGCTGAACTGGAAAACAAGCTAGCCCAGTTTGGTTTTTCGAGCATTGACAGTCAGATTCTTTACAGTGCTGAAGACCTGTTTCAAGGAAATTACTCAGAGCTCTTTTTAACAGTAGCCCAAAAATCACTCGCTTAGTCAGGGAGTGATTTTTCTATAAGGATGGAAAAAAGAAGGGAAATTTGATAAGATAGGAATATGGATTTTGAAAAAATTGAACAAGCTTATACCTATTTACTAGAGAATGTCCAAATCATTCAAAGTGATTTGGCGACCAACTTTTATGACGCCTTGGTGGAGCAAAATAGCATCTATTTGGATGGCGAGACTGAGCTAGAGCAGGTCAAAGAGAACAATCAAGCTCTTAAGCGTTTAGCGCTACGCAAAGAAGAATGGCTCAAGACCTACCAGTTTCTCTTGATGAAGGCTGGGCAGACAGAGCCCCTACAGTCCAATCACCAGTTTACACCAGATGCCATTGCTTTACTTTTGGTGTTTATTGTGGAAGAGTTGTTTAAAGAGGAGGAGATTACTATCCTCGAAATGGGTTCTGGCATGGGGATTCTGGGCGCAACTTTCTTGACCTCGCTTGATAAAAAGGTGGATTACTTGGGAATGGAAGTGGATGATTTGCTGATTGATCTGGCAGCTAGCATGGCAGATGTAATTGGTTTGCAGGCTGGCTTTGTCCAAGGAGATGCCGTTCGTCCACAAATGCTCAAAGAAAGCGATGTGGTCATCAGCGACTTGCCTGTCGGCTATTATCCTGATGATGCCGTTGCGTCGCGCCATCAAGTTGCTTCTAGTCAAGAACATACCTACGCCCATCACTTGCTCATGGAACAAGGACTTAAGTATCTCAAGTCAGACGGATATGCTATTTTTCTAGCTCCGAGTGATTTGTTGACCAGTCCTCAAAGTGATTTGTTGAAAGGCTGGTTGAAAGAGGAGGCAAGTCTGACTGCCATGATTAGTTTGCCTGAAAATCTCTTTGCTAATGCTAAACAATCTAAGACTATTTTTATCTTACAGAAGAAAAGTGAAATAGCAGTAGAACCCTTTGTTTATCCACTTGCTAGCTTGCAAGACGCAAGTGTTTTAATGAAATTTAAAGAAAATTTTCAAAAATGGACTCAAGGTACTGAAATATAAAATAGATTTTGTTATAATAGATGAAAACGCTTAAAAAAGGGGTATCATGTTATGACAAAAACAATTTCAATCAATGCAGGAAGTTCAAGTTTGAAATGGCAATTATACTTAATGCCAGAAGAAAAAGTATTGGCGAAAGGCTTGATTGAACGTATCGGTTTGAAAGATTCAATTTCAACTGTAAAATTTGACGGCCGTTCTGAGCAACAAATTTTGGATATCGAAAATCATACACAAGCCGTTAAAATTTTATTGGATGACTTAATTCGTTTCGATATTATCAAGGCTTATGACGAGATTACAGGTGTTGGCCACCGTGTTGTTGCCGGTGGAGAATATTTCAAAGAATCAACAGTTGTTGAGGGGGATGTTTTAGAAAAAGTTGAAGAGTTGAGCTTGTTGGCTCCTCTCCACAATCCAGCCAATGCAGCAGGTGTTCGTGCCTTCAAGGAATTGTTGCCAGACATTACCAGTGTAGTTGTTTTTGATACTTCATTCCACACAACTATGCCAGAGAAAGCTTATCGTTACCCTCTACCAACAAAATATTACACAGAAAATAAGGTTCGCAAATATGGTGCCCACGGTACAAGCCACCAGTTTGTAGCAGGAGAAGCTGCAAAACTCTTGGGACGTCCATTAGAAGACTTGAAATTGATTACTTGCCACATCGGTAATGGTGCTTCTATTACAGCTGTTAAGGGTGGTCAATCTGTCGATACTTCAATGGGATTCACTCCACTTGGTGGTGTGATGATGGGAACACGTACAGGGGATATTGACCCAGCTATCATTCCTTATTTAATGCAATATACAGAGGACTTTAACACGCCCGAAGATATTAGTCGCGTCCTTAATCGTGAATCAGGGCTTATGGGTGTTTCAGGCAAATCTAGTGATATGCGTGATGTGATTGCTGCTATGGAAGAAGGGGACCACGATGCCACTTTGGCTTATGAAATGTATGTTGACCGTATCCAAAAACATATCGGGCAATACCTTGCGGTCCTAAATGGAGCAGATGCTATTATCTTTACTGCAGGTATCGGTGAAAATGCTGCAAACGTACGTGAAGATGTTATCTCAGGTATCTCTTGGTTTGGCTGTGATGTTGATCCAGAAAAGAACGTCTTTGGCGTGACAGGAGACATCTCAACAGATGCAGCGAAGATTCGTGTCTTGGTTATTCCAACAGATGAAGAATTAGTCATTGCCCGTGACGTTGAACGTTTGAAAAAATAACTAAAATCAGAAAAAATATTCCGTACAAGGAGTTGGGAAAGAGATTTTTCCAGCTTCTTTTTCTGATGGAAATGTCCAAAACCTTGCTATGATTGGCTTTTTTGAAAAATATGGTATAATAGTAGTAATTTAATAGATGGAGTTGAGTTTTGAAGAAAAACTTTCGTGTAAAAAGAGAGAAAGATTTTAAGGCGATTTTCAAGGAGGGGACAAGTTTTGCTAACCGCAAATTTGTTGTCTACCAATTAGAAAACCAGAAAAACCATTTTCGAGTAGGTCTATCAGTTAGCAAAAAACTAGGGAATGCCGTCACTAGAAATCAAATTAAGCGACGAATTCGACATATTATCCAGAATGCAAAAGGGAGTCTGGTAGAAGATGTCGACTTTGTTGTCATTGCTCGAAAAGGGGTCGAAACCTTGGGATACGCAGAGATGGAGAAAAATCTACTCCACGTATTAAAATTATCAAAGATTTACCAGGAAGGAAATGGGAGTGAAAAAGAAACTACAGTTGACTAGTTTGCTAGGACTGTCCCTATTTATCATGACAGCCTGTGCAACAAATGGGACAACTAGCGATATTACAGCCGAATCGGCTGATTTTTGGAGTAAATTTGTTTACTTCTTTGCGGAAATCATTCGCTTTTTATCGTTTGATATCAGTATCGGAGTGGGGATTATTCTCTTTACGGTCTTGATTCGTACAGTTCTCTTGCCGGTCTTTCAAGTGCAAATGGTGGCTTCTAGAAAAATGCAGGAAGCTCAACCACGCATTAAGGCGCTTCGAGAACAATATCCAGGTCGAGATATGGAAAGCAGAACCAAGCTAGAGCAAGAAATGCGTAAAGTCTTTAAAGAAATGGGTGTCAGACAGTCAGATTCTCTTTGGCCGATTTTGATTCAGATGCCGGTTATCTTGGCCTTGTTCCAAGCTCTATCAAGAGTTGACTTTTTAAAGACAGGTCATTTCTTATGGATTAACCTTGGTGGTGTGGATACAACCCTTGTTCTTCCGATTTTAGCAGCAGTATTCACCTTTTTAAGTACTTGGCTGTCCAACAAAGCCTTGTCTGAGCGTAATGGAGCTACAACTGCGATGATGTACGGTATTCCGGTCTTGATTTTTATCTTTGGGGTTTATGCTCCGAGCGGAGTCGCTCTCTACTGGGCAGTGTCTAATGCTTATCAAGTCTTGCAAACCTATTTCTTGAATAATCCATTCAAGATTATCGCAGAGCGAGAGGCGGTAGTTCAGGCACAGAAAGATTTGGAAAATAGAAAAAGAAAAGCCAAGAAAAAGGCTCAGAAAACGAAATAATAAGGAGGAATCTGGTAATGGTAGTATTTACAGGTTCAACTGTTGAAGAAGCAATCCAGAAAGGATTGAAAGAATTAGATATTCCAAGAATGAAGGCTCATATCAAAGTCATTTCTCGTGAGAAAAAAGGATTTCTTGGTTTATTTGGTAAAAAACCAGCCCAAGTGGATATCGATGCTATTAGTGAAACGACAGTTGTAAAAGCAAACCAACAAGCTGTAAAGGGAGTTCCAAAGCAAATTAATGATTTGAATGAGCCTGTTAAAACAGTCAGTGAAGCAACTGTTGATTTGGGTCATGTTGTAGAGGTAATTAAAAAGATTGAAGAGGAAGGTCAAGGTATTTCTGATGAAGTCAAGGCTGAAATCTTAAAACATGAAAGACATGCCAGCACTATCTTGGAAGAAACTGGTCACATTGAGATTTTAAATGAATTACAACTTGAAGAAACTGCTCTCGAAGGAGAAGTAGAAACGCCTATTATTGAAAGCCAAACTGAGCAAACTGAAAGTCAAGAACTAGAAGAATTGGGCTTGAAGGTTGAACCGAGCTTCGATATTGAACAAGTAGCTACGGAAGTAACGACTTATGTTCAAACAATTATTGATGACATGGATGTTGAAGCCACACTTTCAAATGATTATAACCGTCGTAGCATCAATTTACAAATTGATACAAATGAGCCAGGGCGTATTATCGGTTATCATGGTAAAGTCTTGAAGGCCTTGCAACTGTTGGCTCAAAATTATCTTTACAACCGCTATTCAAGAACCTTCTACATTACAATCAATGTCAATGATTATGTCGAACACCGTGCAGAAGTCTTGCAGACCTATGCGCAAAAATTGGCGACTCGTGTTTTAGAAGAAGGACGTAGTCATCAAACAGATCCAATGTCGAATAGTGAACGCAAGATTATCCACCGTATTATTTCACGTATGGATGGCGTGACCAGTTACTCTGAAGGTGACGAACCCAATCGCTATGTCGTTGTAGATACAGAATAAGTAAAATCAGGGTTCTCCTGATTTTTTGCTAGCTGGAGGAGATTAAACGGATGTTGAATAAGATAAGAGACTATCTAGACTTTGCTGGTTTGCAGTATCGTAATCCGGATAAGTCTGGAGATGAGCGAGAGAAGATGCTGGAATTGCGCCACAAAGGTCAAGAGGCACGAAAGGATTTTACAGAACTGGCTAAAGCCTTTCAAGCAAGCCATCCAGAATGGCAACTTCAACAGACTAGCCAGTGGATGAACCAAGCGCAGCGCTTGCGACCACACTTCTGGGCTTATATACAGCGTGAGGGGAAAGTGACAGAACCTATGCTAGCCTTACGTTTGTACGGGAGTCCTTCTGATTTTGGTATTTCCTTAGAAGTCAGTTTCATCGAGCGCAAGAAAGATGAGCAAACTTTGGAGAAACAAACCAAGGTATTAGAAGTTCCAGTTGTAGAAGGGATTTATTATCTAGCCTACTCAGATGGTCAAAGTCAACGGTGGGAGGCGAACGAAGAAAATCGTTATACTTTACGCGAGAAGTTGAGAAGTCAAGAAGTTCGCAAAGTGTTAGTTAAGGCAGATGTTTCTTTTATAGAAAATCAATCATTAGAAGTGATTTTAGAAAAATTAGATGAAGCTTATGAGCGCTTACTTCCCTACTATCAGGCGACCAGAGGGTAGAAGTTACGAGACTTATCTAGCGTCGAATTGTTTAATTGCTATTCTATGTATTTTTTCATATAATAGTAAAATAGAATGTGTGATCTAATAATCACCTCAAATAGAAAGGAAATTCTATGTCAAATCTATCTGTTAATGCAATTCGTTTCCTAGGTATTGACGCCATCAATAAAGCCAACTCAGGTCACCCAGGTGTGGTTATGGGAGCAGCTCCAATGGCTTATAGCCTTTTTACAAAACAACTTCGTATCAATCCAGCTCAACCAAACTGGATTAATCGCGACCGTTTTATTCTTTCAGCAGGCCATGGTTCAATGCTCCTTTATGCCCTTCTTCACCTTTCTGGTTTTGAAGATGTCAGTATGGATGAGATCAAGAGCTTCCGTCAATGGGGTTCAAAAACACCAGGTCACCCAGAATTTGGCCATACAGCAGGAATTGATGCTACAACAGGTCCTCTAGGTCAAGGTATTTCCACTGCCACTGGTTTTGCCCAGGCAGAACGTTTCTTGGCAGCCAAATATAACCGCGAAGGCTACAATATCTTTGACCACTATACTTACGTTATCTGTGGAGACGGAGATTTGATGGAAGGTGTCTCAAGCGAGGCAGCTTCATACGCAGGCTTGCAAAAGCTAGATAAGTTGGTTGTTCTTTATGATTCAAATGACATCAACTTGGATGGTGAGA
>NZ_DXLC01000285.1:0-5902 GCF_019414905.1 Streptococcus sp.
AGCAAAAATAAACAAGGAAATGATGTGGGAACCCAGTACCGTACTGGTGTTTATTACACAGATGACAAGGATTTAGAGGTGATTAACCAAGTCTTTGATGAGGTGGCTAAGAAATACGATCAACCTCTAGCAGTTGAAAAGGAGACCTTGAAAAATTTTGTAGTGGCTGAGGATTACCACCAAGACTATCTCAAGAAAAATCCAAATGGCTACTGCCATATCAATGTCAATCAGGCGGCCTATCCCGTCATCGATGCCAGCAAATATCCCAAACCAAGTAATGAGGAATTGAAAAAGACCTTGTCACCTGAGGAGTATGCAGTCACCCAGAAAAATCAAACAGAACGAGCTTTTTCAAACCGTTACTGGGATAAATTTGAATCTGGTATCTATGTGGATGTAGCAACTGGCGAACCCCTCTTTTCATCAAAGGATAAGTTTGAGTCTGGTTGTGGCTGGCCTAGTTTCACCCAACCAATCAGTCCAGATGTTGCTACTTACAAAGAAGATAAGTCCTACAATATGACGCGCATGGAAGTAAGAAGTCGAGTGGGAGATTCTCACCTTGGCCATGTCTTTACGGACGGTCCACAGGACAAGGGTGGCTTACGCTACTGTATCAATAGTCTCTCTATCCGCTTTATTCCTAAAGACCAAATGGAAGAAAAAGGCTACGCTTATTTACTAGATTATGTAGATTAAGAGGGCTTTCCTAAGCAGTTAGAGGAGAATTTTGCTATACTGATACTAGTAAGTGACAAAGGAGAGAAGCATGACCTATACAATCTTAATTGTAGAAGATGAATATCTGGTAAGACAAGGCTTGACCAAGCTGGTCAATGTAGCAGCCTATGATATGGAAATCATCGGTCAGGCTGAAAATGGAAGGCAGGCTTGGAACTTGATTCAAAAGCAGGTGCCGGATATCATTTTAACCGATATCAACATGCCCCAGCTAAATGGTATCCAGTTAGCCAGTCTGGTCCGAGAAACCTATCCTCAGGTTCATCTAGTTTTTTTGACAGGCTACGATGATTTTGATTATGCCTTGTCTGCTGTCAAACTCGGTGTGGATGACTACCTGCTCAAGCCCTTTTCTCGTCAGGATATTGAGGAAATGTTGGGGAAAATAAAGCAAAAACTAGACAAGGAAGAGAAAGAAGAGCAGTTACAAGATTTACTGACCGATAAGTTTGAAGGAAACATGGCCCAGAAAATCCAGTCTCATCTGGCTGATAGCCAGTTTAGTTTAAAGTCTTTAGCCAGTGACTTGGGCTTTAGTCCGACCTATCTGAGTTCCTTGATTAAGAAAGAGCTGGGGTTGCCTTTTCAGGATTATTTGGTGCGAGAACGTGTCAAACAAGCCAAGCTTTTGCTTTTAACTACCGATCTGAAGATTTACGAGATCGCAGAGAAGGTTGGCTTTGAAGATATGAACTATTTTACCCAACGTTTTAAACAGATTGCAGGTGTGACACCTCGCCAGTTTAAGAAGGGGGAAGATCGATGAAACGTTCTTCTCTCCTAGTCAGAATGGTTATTTCCATCTTTCTGGTCTTTCTCATTCTCCTAGCTCTGGTTGGGACTTTCTACTATCAATCTAGTTCTTCAGCCATTGAGGCTACTATTGAGGGCAATAGCCAAACGACTATCAGTCAGACTAGCCACTTTATCCAGTCTTATATCAAAAAATTAGAAACCACCTCGACCAGTTTGACCCAGCAGGCAGATGTCCTAACCTATGCTGAGAATCCCAGTCAAGAAAAGGTCAAGGGAATTCGAGATTTGTTTTTGACCATTTTAAAGTCAGACCAGGACTTGAAAGCTGTTGTGCTGGTAACCAAATCTGGTCAGGTCATTTCTACGGATGATAGTGTGCAGATGAAAACTTCCTCAGATATGATGACTGAGGATTGGTACCAAAAGGCTATTCATCAGGGAGCTAAACCAGTTTTAACTCCAGCTCGTAAATCAGATAGCCAGTGGGTCATTTCTGTCACTCAAGAACTTGTTGATGCAAAGGGAGCCAATCTAGGTGTACTTCGTTTGGATATTTCCTATGAAACTCTGGAAGCCTATCTCAACCAACTCCAGTTGGGTCAGCAGGGCTTTGCTTTTATCATCAATGAAAACCATGAATTTGTTTATCATCCTCAACATACAGTTTATAGTTCGTCTAGCGAAATGGAGGCCATGAAACCCTATATTAAGACAGGGCAGGGTTACACTCCAGACCACCAATCCTATGTCAGTCAAGAAAAGATTGCTGGAACTGATTGGACGGTGCTTGGCGTGTCTTCGTTGGAGAAGTTAGACCAGGTTCGGAGTCAACTCATGTGGACCTTGCTTGGAGCCAGTTTCACATCTCTTCTTGCTTGTCTCTGCTTGGTGTGGTTTAGTCTTAAACGCTGGATTGCCCCTTTGAAGGATTTGAGAGAAACTATGCTGGAAATTGCTTCTGGTAATCAGAATCTTCGTGCCAAAGAAGCGGGTGCTTATGAATTGAGAGAGGTGACTCGCCAGTTCAATGCCATGTTGGATCAGGTTGATCAGCTGATGGTAGATATTCGCAGGCAGGAAGAAACGACCCGTCAGTACCAACTTCAAGCTCTATCAAGCCAGATTAACCCCCATTTCCTCTATAACACCTTGGACACCATCATCTGGATGGCTGAATTTCAAGATAGTCAGAGAGTGGTGCAAGTGACCAAGTCCTTGGCGACTTATTTCCGCTTGGCGCTCAATCAGGGTAAAGATTTGATTTGCCTGTCTGATGAAATTAATCATGTCCGCCAGTATCTATTTATCCAGAAACAACGCTATGGCGATAAGCTGGAATACGAAATTAATGAAAATCCTGCCTTTGATAATCTAGTCTTGCCCAAGCTAGTGCTACAACCTCTTGTAGAGAATGCTCTTTACCATGGCATTAAGGAAAAGGAAGGCCAGGGACATATTAGAGTTTCTGTTCAGAAACAGGATTCAGGACTGGTCATCCGTATTGAGGATGATGGAGTTGGTTTCCAAGATGCTAGCGATAGTAGTCAAAGTCAGCTCAAACGTGGGGGAGTTGGTCTTCAAAATATTGACCAACGGCTCAAACTTCATTTTGGAGAACATTACCAGATGAAGATTGATTCTAGGCCCCAAAAAGGGACGACGGTTGAAATATACATAAATAGAATAGAAACTAGCTAACTCCCAGTCAATTCTGGGAGTTTTATGCAGGTTGGAGTAAGATTTTCAGGTTGTCTATCTTGCTAAAAACAAGAAAAAACGATATGATAGATAGTGATAAAAGAGGTATCAAGTATGAAGGAAAAAGACATTCAAAGAGAGACAAGCCAGATTGTAGAAGATGTATTGGAAAAGGCCAATTTGAAGCAAGGATCTATCTTTGTTTTGGGCCTCTCTTCTAGTGAAGTGATAGGTGGTCAGATTGGCAAGGAATCCAGCCAAGAAATTGGCGAAATCATTGTGAAGACCATCCTAGATATCTTAGAGGAAAAAGAAATTCATCTAGCTGTTCAAGGTTGTGAACATGTCAATCGGGCTCTCGTTGTTGAACGTCAGGTTGCAGAGCAGTTTGGTCTGGAAATTGTCAGTGTCCTTCCTACACTTCATGCAGGAGGTTCGGGTCAGTTGGCAGCCTTCAAGTTTATGAAGGATCCAGTTGAGGTTGAATTTATCAAGGCTCATGCTGGATTGGATATCGGAGACACTGCAATTGGCATGCATGTTAAGCATGTTCAGGTTCCGATTCGCCCTCTTTTGAGAGAGATTGGTCATGCCCACGTAACGGCACTGGCTAGTCGTCCAAAATTAATTGGAGGTGCGCGTGCGCACTATCCGCAAGATTCTATTAGAAAGTCGTGAAAATGAGAAAAACAAAACAACAACTAGAAAAAATCACCAAATATTCGATTCGTAAGCTAACTGTTGGGGTAGGTCCTGTAGCCATCGGAGCCTTCCTTTTTGGAGCCAGTGCCCTTTCAGTAGATAAGGTTCAAGCCAATGAAGTTGGCAGTGCTCATAGTGTTCATTACCGTTATTTGGCGGAGCAGGAATTGACCGAGTCTGAAAAAGCCCTGATTCACCATGAGGTTCCTACAGAATTTCAAGATGATGATATTCTATATGTAGTTTATCGTAAGAAGGCAACTAACAGTCAACAACTTCCATACACAGGAAGTAAGGAACTAGCCTTGGCAGGTCTTGGTTTGGCAACGGCCTCACTAGCAGTCTTTTTGGTGTCCAAAAAAGGTCGTAAAGAGGTTCTAGGTGTTCTTATGATTGGTTCTTTAGGAGCCAGCACCTTTGTACCTTATGGAACATTTGCATTTGAAAATAAAGAATTGCTTTCTTATAACCAAACTATTTCGGCCACTACACATGAAGGTTTAGCTGAAGGGATTATTCATATTGATGGCTATGAGTACATTGGATACTTCAAGGAAGCAGAACTCCATCCATCAAGATCAGCTTCAGCTGAGAAGCCTCAGTTGCCAGTAGAAAAGCAAAATGCAAATGAAATCGAGAAAACAGAAGTCGTTCAAGAAAGACCTGCTGTCACTCCAGAAACTGTCATCGAAAAACCTGTAGTAGAGAATCCAGTTGCTCCTGCGGTTGAAGCAAAACCAGTTTCTGAGAAGCCTCAGGTTAGACAGGAAGAGAGCTTGGTTGAGATTCCTTTTGAAACGGTCACAAGCCCAGATGCGAATCTAGCAGAAGGACAGACTCGTATCGTCACAGCAGGAGTAAAGGGTCAGCGTCGTCTTGTAACTAAAGTATCGATGGTCAATGGTCAAGAAGTTAGAGAAGTCATTGAAGACCAAGTGGTTCAAACTCCTGTGTCGCAAGTCATTGCAGTCGGAACGAAGAAAGAGGTGCAACCTGCCCCAACTCCAGTACCACAAACTGAACCAAGCCACCAAGTAGCTAAAGGGACGCAAGAGGCAGGCAAAGAAGGTCAAGCACTAACACAGCCAGAATTGCCAGAAGCTACCGTAGAGTCTAAAGGAACCCAAGAGGCAGGCAAAGAAGGTCAAGCTTTAACTCAACCGGAATTACCAGAGGCTAAAGTAGAGTCTAAAGGAACTCAAGAGGCAGGTAAGGAAGGTCAATCTTTAACGCAACCGGAACTACCAGAAGCTATAGTAGAGTCTAAAGGAACTCAAGAGGTAGGTAAGGAAGGTCAAGCTCTAACACAACCGGAACTACCAGAGACTAAAGTAGAGTCTAAGGGAACTCAAGAGGTAGGTAAGGAAGGTCAATCCTTAACGCAACCGGAACTACCAGAAGCTATAGTAGAGTCTAAAGGAACCCAAGAGGAAGGTAAAGCAGGTCAAGCACTTGTTCAAGATCAATTACCTGAGTATAAGGTGACTGAGGGAACCCTTGTTGAAGAATCAACTACAGAACTTGACTACAAAACTGAAACTACTGAGGATCCAACTAAGTATACAGACGAAGAAACTGTCCTACGAAATGGTGAAAAAGGAAGTCAAGTTACAAAAACAACCTATAAAACGGTAGAAGGTGTCAAAACTGACCAAGTTCTTTCAACTAGCACAGAAGTTACCAAGGAGCCTGTAAACCAACAGGTAAGCCGTGGTACAAAACCAATTGAAGGAACTCTTGTAGAGGAAAGCCTTGAAAAGATTCCATTCGAAGAAAAGATTGAAGAAGATGCTCAACTGAAAAACGGTTTAGAAGTTGTAGCTCAAGAAGGTAAAGAAGGTCAGAAAAAAATCACCAAGACTTTTAATACCATTAAGGGAGTTAAAACAGAGGACGCTCCAAAAGTTACAGAGGAAATCCTTGAGGCCCCTCAAGACAAAATTTTGAAACGTGGTACCAAGAGCTTTGAAAAACCAGTATTGACCATCACAGCCTGTCTCTT
>NZ_DXLC01000286.1:0-1666 GCF_019414905.1 Streptococcus sp.
AACTTCCTCAGCTTCTGTAAGGGCAATCTCAGTATCTTCAGACAAATCAAGATTTTCCAGAGCTTCTTTTACAACTTCTTCGATTTTAGGTTCTTCTTTTTTTCCAAATAGACGGTCAAATAATCCCATATCTTAGTTCTCCTTTAGCACATATTCTTCGATAGCCCAGGCAACAGCTTCTTCATCATTGGTCATTGGAGTTACCACATTTGCGACTGCCTTGACTTCAGGAACAGCGTTTTGCATGGCAACACCGAGCCCTGCCCATTCAATCATAGAAAGGTCATTAGCTTCATCACCACAGGCCATCACTTGGCTTTGATCGATTCCCAGATGGCTGATTAGTTTGGCTAAACCTGTTGCTTTGTGAACATTCTTTGGTGACCACTCTAGCAACATTTCACGTGATTTAAAGATTTCATATTGGTCAAACAACTCTGGCGAAATATTCTGAATGGCTGCATCCAAAGGTTCTTGAGCAAAGGCAGTCACGCATTTGTTGTAGGTCATTTGACTAGACAGGTCTTCAAAGTCAACTGGTACAAAAGTCAAAGCTGGATTGAATTTGGCATAAAGACTTTCTTGGTCCGATTGGATTTGATAAACAGTTCCTTCTGAGATGGCGTCAAGAGGAAGTGACAATTTCTCTGTTTCTTCATACAAACGTGCCACATCATCATATGAAAAGACTGTCTTATCAAGGATTTCACCTGTATTTTTCTGAACCAAACCACCATTAAAAGTAATGGTATACTCATCTTCGTGGCCGTCAGTCCCTAGCTCATGGAGAAAGAAATCCATAGCTTTTAAAGGACGGCCCGTTGTCAATACGACCTTGATACCACGATCACGCGCAGCTTTCAAGGTTGCCTTGGTCCGATCCGTCAGCCTTTTATCAGTAGTCAGCAAAGTCCCGTCCAAGTCCAATGCAATCAATTTTATATCTGCCATTATAAGCCCTCCATATAAGCGATAACCGACTGGTCTTTATGGTGACCAATCACAGTCTCTGCTAATTCTAAAATCTCTGGTCGTGCATTCTCAGGAGCTACAGGATGTCCCACAACCTGCATCATGTGCAAGTCATTTAGATTGTCTCCAAAAGCCATAACTTGACCCAGCGTGATACCAAGTTTTTTAGCCAATTCAACAATGGCCACTCCCTTATCGACATAGTCCAGAACAATATCAATAGATTCAAAGCCAGTTGTCATGGCCTTAACACCAGGAACGTTTTCGTTTACCCAAGCTTCTCCAACTTCCAACGTTTCTTCTGTGAAGTTGGTCGTAAATTTGAAAATGTCATCTGTAATATCTTCTAGACTCGCTACTTTTTGGATATTTTCATTATAGTGCTGGCTCTCTTTCAAATAGGTCTCATCAACCGTATCTAGCACATAAGAGCCCTTCTTACCCGTCAATAGCAATTTATTGATATCTACATAAGGTGACGTTTTCAGTTTTTCAAAAGTTGATAGATAAAACTCACGAGACATGGTCGCTTCATACAAGTCCTGACCTTGATATTCTACCAAACTGCCATTTTCCGCGATGAAAATAATGTCATCACGAACATCAGCAAATAATTTTTCTAGAGACAGAAATCCCCGACCCGAAGCTACCGCAAAGTAAATCCCTTTTTCCTTGTAGGAAGCTAAGAGAGACT
>NZ_DXLC01000287.1:0-1395 GCF_019414905.1 Streptococcus sp.
TACCCTTGGTTGACAATTCTCCGTAGCGAATCATAATTTCTGAATATTGCATGAATGCTCCTATCTTACTTTTCTAGTTTGGTTGTAAATTAATTTTAACTTGGTCAAAAACTGCTCGACCTGACTCATATCATTTTCAAGGTCTAGGCTTAGACGCACAGCTGACTGGGCCTTATCCTTGTCCACTCCCATGGCAATAAGAGTTCCTGCAGGTTTCCCAGCCTTGGACGAACAAGCAGAGGTCGTTGAGATGAAAATATCATAGTCTTCAAAGGCGTGAACAATGACCTCACCACGAACACCCTTAATTCCAAAAGTCAGGATATGAGGGGCAAAATCTTCCTCATCAGAAAAGACAAATATATCTGGATAGTCCAAAAGGGCTTGACGAATCACTGCCTTCATCTGCCCAGTCTTGCTAGTAAAGAAATCTAGCTTTTCCATAGACAAACGGAGAGCCTTGGCTGTCGCAGCAATCCCTGCCACATTTTCAGTTGTCGAACGGTAATCACGCTCCTGACCACCACCAGTCAACAGTGGCGTAATTTTCTTACCAGACTTGATATAGACAAAACCAACACCACGAACTCCGTGGAACTTGTGACTAGAAAAAGTCGCGAAATCCACTCGTTCTGTCAAATATTTTTCAGTTGGAATCTTAGCAAGTGCCTGAACCGCATCAACGTGGAAAGTAATAGTTGGCTTATCTGCCAAGAGTTCTGAAATAGCCTCAATAGGTTGGATAGAGCCGATTTCATTGTTCACTGCCATGACAGAAATTAGGATTGTATCAGGTCGTATCAAATCTGCTAGCGCCTCAACATCCACAAATCCTTTGTTATCAACTGGAGCAAAATCTACTTCAAATCCTTGAGATTTCAACCAGAGGGCTGATTCCTTGACTGCTGGATGTTCAATGGCTGATACGATGATGTGCTTGCCAAACTTGGCTTTTTCAAAGGCCACACCCTTGATGACCCAATTATCTCCTTCTGTCCCACCAGAGGTAAAAAAGATTTCATCGCTTTTCTTACCGATTAAATCTGCAATCTGTTGGCGGGAAGCATCTAAGATTCGTGTTGCCTGGTCTCCCAAACGATGGAGACTAGATGGATTTCCTAAAATTTTTGAAGCCACCTGCATATAGGTTTCAAGAGCTTCAGGATAGGGCTTGGTCGTCGCCGAATTATCAAAGTAAATCATGTTTTCTCACGCTTTCTAAAATCACTCCCTCTATTGTATCATGAAACGGAGCTTGCGACAAGAAAGGGCAATTCCTCTTTTTTTAAGATTTTTTTAAAGAAATGCGGTATAATAAATTTTAATTAAAGGAGAGAATGCATGTCTAATTATCGTAGAACATCAAAACCTAAAACGGAACACATCAAAAAAGGA
>NZ_DXLC01000288.1:0-1790 GCF_019414905.1 Streptococcus sp.
TCCAGACCCTATGCGGAACTACATGACAGGGCTCTTACTAGGACATCTGGACACCGACTTTAAGGAGATGAATGAACTTTATTCTAGTCTAGGAATTATCCACCTCTTTGCCTTGTCGGGTATGCAGGTAGGTTTTTTCATGGACGGTTTTAAGAAACTTCTCTTGCGATTGGGCTTGACCCAAGAAAAGTTGAAATGGCTGACTTATCCCTTTTCCCTTATTTATGCAGGGCTGACAGGATTTTCAGCTTCGGTCATTCGCAGTCTCCTGCAAAAGCTACTGGCTCAACATGGTGTTAAGGGCTTGGATAATTTTGCCTTGACGGTGCTTGTCCTCTTTATCGTCATGCCCAACTTTTTCCTGACTGCAGGAGGAGTCTTGTCCTGCGCTTATGCTTTTATCTTGACCATGACCAGCAAAGAAGGGGAGGGGCTCAAGGCTATTGCCAGAGAAAGTCTGGTTATTTCTTTGGGAATATTACCCATTCTATCCTTCTATTTCGCGGAATTTCAGCCTTGGTCCATCCTTTTGACCTTTGTCTTTTCCTTTCTTTTTGACTTGGTCTTCTTACCGCTCTTGTCTATCTTATTTGTCTTTTCCTTTCTCTATCCAGTCATTCAGCTAAATTTTATTTTTGAATGGTTGGAAGGAATGATTCGCTTGGTGTCACAGGTGGCGAGTAGACCTCTAGTCTTTGGACAACCCAATGCATGGCTTTTAATCTTATTGTTAATTTCCTTGGCTTTGATCTATGATTTGAGGAAAAATATCAAAAGAGTAGCTGGCTTTAGCTTATTGATTACGGGTCTCTTTTTCTTGACCAAGCATCCACTGGAAAATGAAATTACCATGCTGGATGTTGGGCAAGGAGAAAGTATTTTCCTACGGGATGTAACTGGTAAAACCATTCTCATAGATGTAGGTGGCAAGGCAGAATCTGATAAGAAAATCGAAAAATGGCAAGAAAAGACGACGACCAGCAATGCTCAACGAACCTTGATTCCCTATCTCAAAAGTCGAGGAGTAGCCAAGATTGACCAGCTAATTTTGACCAATACGGACAAGGAGCATGTTGGTGATTTGTTGGAGGTGACCAAGGCTTTCCATGTAGGGGAGATCTTAGTATCAAAAGGCAGTCTGAAGCAGAAGCAATTTGTGGCAGAACTACAGGCGACTCAAACCAAGGTTCGTAGTATGTCAGCGGGAGAGAACTTGCCAATTTTTGGAAGTCAGTTAGAAGTCCTATATCCAAGGAAAATTGGAGATGGAGGTCATGAAGATTCCATAGTTCTGTATGGGAAACTCTTGGATAAGCACTTTCTTTTCACCGGAAATTTGGAGGAGAAAGGAGAGAAGGACTTGCTGAAGCAATATCCTGACTTAGAGGTGGATGTTTTGAAAGCTAGCCAACATGGCTCTAAAAAATCATCAAGTTCAGCCTTTCTAGAACAGCTCAAACCAGAGATCACTCTCATCTCAGTTGGAAAGAACAATCGAACGAAATTACCCCATCAGGAAACTTTGACACGACTAGAAACTATCAATAGCAAAGTTTACCGAACTGACCAGCAAGGGGCTATACGCTTTAAGGGGTGGAATAGTTGGAAAATCGAAAGCGTTCGATAGGAAGGACAAATATTATATATTAGTAAAATAAACTAAAAATCTGTTGCATAATAATGATAAAAACGATATAATGAAAGCGTATTCAATTTTAATGATATAAAACTATTAAAAATTAGTAAAAACCCTTTAATTAGTTAGTTTATGATCTATTGGTCTTTTTCAG
>NZ_DXLC01000289.1:0-2499 GCF_019414905.1 Streptococcus sp.
ACGTAAGAGTATGTTGGATTTGACTAACCATATCCATACCCTCTTGCGTAAGTATCGTGATGTGAAATTAGGTTTGATTAATAAGGAAAAATGGCATAATGATCTCCGTCGTTACATTGAGATTATCATGCAGACAGATATGATTCGTGAAAAGAAATTGAAAGTAACCAATGAAATCACGAATGTAATGGAATACTACAATAGCTCATTCTTGAAGGCAGTTCCTCATCTGACTGCTGAGTACAAGCGTCTGGCTAAAAAACACGGTTTGGAGTTGAAACATCCTAAACCAATTACCATGGGTATGTGGATTGGTGGAGACCGTGATGGTAATCCCTTTGTTACAGCAGATACCTTGAAACAATCTGCCATGACTCAGTGTGAAGTCATCATGAACTACTATGATGAAAAGATTTACCAACTTTATCGTGAATTCTCTCTCTCAACCAGTATTGTCAATGTGAGCAAGCAAGTCAGAGAAATGGCTCGTCAATCCAAGGATAATTCTATTTACCGTGAAAAAGAGCTTTATCGTCGTGCCTTGTTTGATATTCAATCAAAAATCCAAGCAACAAAAACCTATCTGATTGAGGATAAGGAAGTTGGGGCTCGCTATGAAACGGCCAATGATTTTTATAAGGATTTAATTACTATTCGTGATTCCCTCTTGGAAAATAAGGGTGAAGCACTGATTTCTGGTGATTTTGTTGAGTTGATTCAGGCAGTTGAAATTTTTGGTTTCTATTTGGCATCTATTGACATGCGTCAAGATTCTAGTGTTCACGAAGCCTGTGTAGCTGAACTCTTGAAATCAGCAGGTATTCATTCGCATTATAGTGAACTAAGTGAAGAAGAAAAATGCCAGCTGCTTTTGAAAGAATTAGAAGAAGATCCACGTATTCTTTCTGCCACTCATGTTGAAAAATCAGAGTTACTTGAAAAAGAATTAGCAATCTTTAAGGCTGCTCGTAAGTTGAAAGATAAGTTGGGAGATGATGTTATTCGTCAGACTATCATTTCACATGCAACCAGCGTATCAGACATGCTGGAATTGGCTATCTTGCTAAAAGAAGTAGGGCTAGTTGATAAAGAAAGAGCCCGTGTCCAAATCGTTCCTCTCTTTGAAACAATCGAGGACTTGGACCACTCAGAAGAAACCATGAGAGAATACCTTTCTCTTCCTCTTGCTAAGAAATGGATTGCTTCACGCAATAACTATCAAGAAATCATGCTGGGCTACTCTGACAGTAATAAAGATGGTGGTTACTTATCATCATGTTGGACTCTCTACAAGGCTCAACAACAATTGACTGCTATTGGAGATGAATTTGGCGTTAAGGTTACCTTCTTCCATGGTCGCGGTGGGACTGTCGGTCGTGGTGGTGGACCAACCTATGAAGCCATCACATCTCAACCGCTCAAGTCTATCAAGGATCGTATCCGTTTGACGGAGCAGGGTGAAGTAATTGGGAATAAATACGGTAATAAAGATGCGGCCTACTATAACCTTGAAATGTTAGTATCTGCAGCCATTAACCGTATGATTACTCAGAAGAAGAGTGATACCAATACCTCAAATCGTTATGAAGCCATTATGGACCAAGTAGTGGACCGTAGTTACGATATCTACCGTGATTTGGTCTTTGGTAATGATCATTTCTATGATTATTTCTTCGAGTCAAGTCCAATCAAGGCTATTTCAAGCTTTAACATTGGTTCTCGTCCAGCCGCTCGTAAGACGATTACTGAAATCGGTGGTTTGCGAGCTATCCCTTGGGTATTCTCATGGTCGCAAAGTCGCGTCATGTTTCCTGGTTGGTATGGGGTTGGTTCAAGCTTCAAGGAATTTATCGATAAAAATCCAGAGAATATCGCTATCTTACGAGATATGTACCAAAACTGGCCTTTCTTCCAATCGCTTCTTTCAAATGTCGACATGGTCTTGTCAAAATCAAATATGAACATTGCTTTTGAATATGCCAAACTTTGTGAAGATGATCAAGTAAAAGCAATCTATGAGACTATTCTAAATGAATGGCAAGTTACCAAGGAAGTTATCTTGGCTATCGAAGGTTATGATGAACTCTTGGCTGAAAATCCATATCTGAAAGCAAGTTTGGATTACCGTATGCCTTACTTTAATATCCTCAACTATATCCAGTTGGAGTTGATTAAACGTCAACGTCGTGGAGAATTATCAAGCGATCAAGAAAAATTAATCCATACAACCATCAACGGAATTGCAACAGGATTGCGTAATTCAGGCTGATACCTATCAAACTTTCTCTTTTCTATAGGGGAAGTTTTTGAATATTTCAAAAAAATTCTCAAAGAGTCTTGACAAGTAGTTGAAAAATGATATAATTTAACCATTCAGAAAAGTAATCATACAAACTTTTTAGAGAGTCTGTGGTAGCTGAAAACAGATAAGTGGTGATGATGAAAATTGGGCTGAATGTTATTTAGAATTTGAAATCATAAAAATTCGGTGAGCACACC
>NZ_DXLC01000029.1:0-839 GCF_019414905.1 Streptococcus sp.
ATGGTTTGAATGATAAAATCATGATGAAAGATTCTATCCAATATCTGGAGCATTTGCAGCAGCCTTTTTATGCCAAGTATATCACGGTATCCAATCACTATCCTTATGCTAGCAATCTGACGGGCGATGAGCTTGGTTTCCCCTTGGCCAAGACCAAAGATGAAACTATCAATGGCTACTTCCAAACAGCCAACTATCTGGACAGTGCCATCAAGGCCTTCTTTGACTATCTCAAAGAAAGTGGCCTCTATGAGAAATCCATCATCGTCATTTATGGAGACCATTATGGCATTTCCAACTCCCGTAATCCTGACCTGGCACCCTTAATTGGCAAGACTTCTGAGAACTGGTCTAATTACGATAATGCTATGTTGCAACGAGTGCCTTTTATGGTGGTCATGCCTGGTTATGAAAAGGGACAAATCATCAATACCTACGGCGGGCAAATCGATATCTTACCGACTCTCGAACACCTCCTTGGTATTGAGTCCAATTCCTTCCTTCAAGTTGGACAAGACCTCCTATCACCAGACCACCAAGAAATCGTTGCCTTTCGAACTGCAAATTCCTTCGTCACGCCCAAATATACCAGCTACGACGGACGAACCTACTATACTGAAAGTGGTCTTGAAATCAGTAATCTTGATGAACAAGCTCAGACTGAACTAGAAATCGTTCGGCAGGCAGCCAGCCAACAGCTAAAAATCAGCGACCAAATTCAAACTGGCGATTTGATACGTTTCTACCAAGCAGATCATCTTGGAAAAGTTGATACAGAAAGTATTTCTTACCTCAATTCTTTACCAATTCTGCAAAAGATTGAGCAGAAAAAAGGTAGT
>NZ_DXLC01000029.1:849-1334 GCF_019414905.1 Streptococcus sp.
AATCAACCAGTCTCTTTAGCCAACGACAAAGCAAAACCAGTGCTGACCTTTTCAAGGCACCAAGTTACCAAGAACTCCACCCCGAGTCTGCAGAAACTGAATCAAAATCACAATAAAAACGCTCTTCCGTCTTGGAGGAGCATTTCTTTTTATCAATGAAAATCAAAGAGCAAACTAAGAAACTAGCCTCAGATTAACTGTGAGATTATAGGTAGAGAGGTTGTACCTGCAATATATGACTGTCAAGTTTAGTGGTGTAGATAGTAGAATAAAGATGAGAAGGCATAGAGAGAAGATAAATCACCTTAAGCAGGTATCTGGAAAATTTGATTTTATAGAGAAGCCTTTTGTTACAAATTCAATATACTATCAATAAATAATATCATAGAGGCAACAATAATTATAATTTCACCTATTTGCATAATCCTATTTCGAACTCTAAATATATTTTCTATCAAAAATACTTGAAAAAGACACATTATAGG
>NZ_DXLC01000290.1:0-8924 GCF_019414905.1 Streptococcus sp.
TCTCGATGGTTTAAATAAAGCAGTAAGCCAATCAATACCACCATAAAGATTACCGATTGTGTATTGGTCAAATCTAGTTCATTCATGTTATGCCCTCGCTTTGTAATTCTTGATGTATTCCACTTGATCAGTTCGCTCCATCTTCAAAAACTCATCCACCTCTTCGGTACTTACCTTTCTATCTACAAAATCAGCAATAAACTGGAAGAGATTCGGATTTCTCTCCTTGATTTCAGCCATTTGTTTATCAAATTCTGCTTGTGTCATGTTGTCTAGGTCTAGTGTCATTTTATTGCTCCTAATCAATCATCATTCCACGAGTATATAAGGATGAGTCTGTCCATGAATCCAAAACGTTCTTTTTCCCTCGTTTTTTCTTTGCGATATCAACCGCAATGACTTCCCATACATAATTCAATAATTGGCTTTGTTCCATTGGGTAGGGATTTTCTTTAGTTATTTCAGCTAGGTAAGTGTTTAAGAAAAGAAATCCATCAAAGTTGGAAAGTAGCTTTATAAACTTAGTATCACCCCAATAATTTCTGTAATAAGACTCTTCTCGTTCTTCTAGTTCTCCTATTACTTCAGCAACTACTCTCTGTTTCATCCTTTCCGTCTGTTCCTTAAGTGTTTCCTGTTGTTCACGGTATTCTGTGCTAGTTAGTTCATTGTAGACATCATCCAAGTCGTTCAATACTCTACTGATTTCTCTTTTAGCTAATGCAGTTTCAGCCCCTACAAGGCTTTCTTGTATTTCTTCTAAATTTGTTGAAATAGCTTCTAATTTATCTGCTATCATGTTTTTCCTCCGTTGGCCTTTTAATGGTTGTTTACTATACAGGATTGACACCACTCCAAACGCTGGGCTATTGCCCCAAGTTGGCGAACGCTTGGAAGTGATGACCAGTTTAAAGAGTTGGCGCTCTATGCTTTTCAAAATCTTTTCTAATTGCTTGCCTGCCATTAGTTGTTATTGATTGAATAGTTTATTTTTGTTATAATTGAGATATAGAAAAAATATCTATATTCTTAATCCAGTCGCTTGCTCTCCTCGACCAAAATTTGAGCAAGTGACTTTTTTGTTGTCGTTTTTAATCTTCATGTCTAGGTTTTTTATAAATCAGTTGACGGCTTTCCACTAACTCAGCGATAAAAGATAGGTTATTGGCCGTATTCTCTATCAAGTCGTCAAGTACCCCTTTATTTTCAGGTAATGCCATAGCTTCAGCCACACTCACGGCATCATCTAGCCATGTTTTAAATTCTTTAAAGTTCATTTCTTTAGCAGTAAAACCTTCTGGTTTTGATTCCAAATCATCCTCCAATACTTTAAAATGTAAGAATGGTTTTGTTTCGTAGCTTTCGCCTTTTTCGTAAAGTGATTTAATACGGTCAAATAGTTTTGTCAATGCTACGTCGCTGGTGTACTCAACAGTGATTTCACCGTGTCCATTGTAAGTTGTTTCTTCAACGTCGGTGATCATACGAATTTCTTCGCCCAATGCTCTAGCGATACCGTGGTTAGTTGTTTGTGCTTGATATACTTGTGTGTTGTTCATGTTGTTTTCTCCTTTATGTTCTAGGTCGGATATTTCTTCCGAGCAGGTCAATCCCCAGTGGTAAAGCACCACATGAGAAACTTGTAAATGTATTGAAGTATTGCGATCGGGTCGCTCCTTTCTAATAATCTTCTGCAAGCCACTGCATGGCCTTTTGGTAAATACTCGGCTTTACTTCGCCACCGTCTCGGATTTTTCGATAGGTAACTTGTGTAACTCCGATTTCTTCGCCTGCTTGCTTTGCAGTCAATTTCTTGTCTGCCTGCTTACGGCGAATCGCTTTTGCTTGTGTTGAGGTAATAAGCAATGAAGTTTCTCCTTTCTTGTGCTAACCATTTGTTAGCTTGGTTGTAGTATAGCGTATTTATTGTTAGCTGTCAATAGTTAAATAACAAAAAGTGAATTTTTTGTTAGCTTTTTGTTGTTTTGTGATATAATTAAAATTGAGGTAATATGCATGAACAGACTAAAAGAATTGAGAAAAGAAAAAGGCGATACACAAGAGGTAGTCGCTAAAGCTATGGGCGTAACTCGGAGAGGGTACCAAAAATGGGAAAATGAAGAAAGCCAAATCAAACCAGAGAAAGCAAAACAATTAGCTGACTACTTCGGGGTGAGCGTAGGATACTTGCTAAATTACTCAAATAATAAAAAAGACCCATTTGATGGTTACATTCCAACACCAAGAGAGTATCGCTCATGGCAAGAATTTGACTATATGCAATTGTCAAAAACCGATTTAGATTTTTATGACTATGAAAAATTAAGAAAGCATCTTGAACCATTTGCTCTAGAATTGATGCTTAACTACTTTTTCTGCACCGATGATGAAAGAGAACTGCTTAGAACTATTGCAAAAAAATTCGCAAAGAAAGATGCAGTATCATTTAAAAAAAATAACGATTAATAGCACCCCTTCCCCACTCTCTATTGTGCAAAAACGGGGGAAATTGAAGAATATAAAGCCGATTTTACAGACTAAAGCGCAAAATTGGCAAAATTGACAAATAGAAAGGAGAATCATGAGCGAAAAAGGGAAAAGCATCGACGGCCTGATGCGTCATATTAGAAAAAGTCATAAAATTAAAATAGAGGGGAGTTCTCAAAAAAGAACTCTCAGAAATATAGGATATTACCACGGTTACAAGGCTTACAGATTTGTTCGTAAAAAGAATAATTTACTTAGTTTTACAACTTTTGATGAAATCAAAAAAACTTATAATTTCGATAATACATTAAAGGCGCTATTATATCCTGAAGTTATGAAAGTTGAAACAGCAATCAACAATTACACGCTCGAAGTTCTTGTAACAGATTCCGATATTTACATGGATTCTATCTTTAAGCAAAAATTGAATCACTTCGATGATTTTCCAAAAAACTCAAAAGAGTATAAGAAAGAAATGGGTAAATTTCTAAATCTACGTCGTAATATGGAAGGCACAATAGCAAATAATTACACTAAAAGTTCCATCATTCAGCATTATGTCCATCAAAATAAATCAATACCATTCTGGGCAATTTTTGAGCATACTACAATGGGAGACTTAGGGAGTATTATTGAGAGACTAAATAATCACACCCGCCGTAAAATTCAAGAAGATTTAGGCTGTTTAGACACTAGTCTAGATACCAATCTTGAATTACTATCCAAACACATCTTCATTATTAAAGATTTACGCAATGCAATCGCTCATAATAACGTTGTTTTTGATTGTCGTTTTAATACTTTTAAAATTAAGGGCATGATCATTAAACACCTTGAGAAACATACTAAAGTTAAAAATATAAACTTCAAAACAATTACTGATTATGTAATTTTGATTGCTTATTATTTAAAACTACTACGTTTTAGTAAGGTAGAAATACGGAGTTTCATTACTCGTTATGAAAAAATAATTAAAGAGTATTCTCAAACTATCAAAAACCCCCACGATGTCCATTTAATCCTTGGAGTAGATAGTTTCGCAAAAATAAAGCTATTTTTAAAAAATCTATAAATTTTCGATGTTTTTGTTGCAAAAAATGTAACTTATTGATACAATAGTAACTATTAATCGCGATAACGTTTTTCGGAACTTATCTAAAAACATCGGACTTAAAACACCGGTGTTTTTTTTATTTTGTAAAACTTTCTAAAAAGTGATACCATAATTCTTAATCGTAAAAGAAACCCTATGGGTTACACTGCTCTATACCTGTATCTCTATATAGGTCAGGGTTACAACAAGAAATTAAGTGTATCAGCTTTTTAGTCGGTACACTTTTTCTATTGCCCATATAAGCCCCATATCCGCCTTGTTTCATGCTCTGACATTATTTACCGTCTGACTGCTTAAAATCGGAAATAAAGGGGTTCTCGTAATCCCTCGCATGGTATAAACTCAAAATCTTTTCTAATTGCTTGCCTGCTGATGGAAAAGGAGTAAAACCATGAAGATTACAGAATACAAAAAGAAAAACGGGACTATCGTATATCGCTCAAGCGTGTATCTTGGAGTTGATAAACTGACTGGAAAAAAGGCTAGAACTACAGTTACGGCCAAAACAAAAACAGGCGTTAAAATCAAGGCAAGAGAGGCCATTAACGCTTTTGCAAACAATGGATATAGTGTAAAGGAAAAACCAACCATTACAACCTATAGGGAGCTAGTCTCTTTATGGTGGGAGAGTTACAAGAATACAATCAAACCAAACTCCCAGCAATCCATGGAGGGGATTGTGAGACTTCATATTTTGCCCGTATTCGGCGATTACAAGCTAGACAAGCTTACTACTCCTGTTATTCAGCAACAGGTCAATAAGTGGGCTGACAAGGCCAATAAAGGCGAAAAAGGGGCATATGCAAACTATAGCTTCCTAAACAATATAAACCGCCGTATTCTCCAGTATGGAGTTACAATGCAAGCGATCCAACACAACCCAGCTAGGGATGTCATTATCCCACGTAAGCAACAAAATAAGGAGCATAAGGTAAAGTTTTTCAGCAATCAGGAACTTAAACAGTTTCTAGACTACCTGGATAACCTAGACTTATCTAGTTATGAAAATCTCTTTGACTACGTGCTTTATAAAACATTGCTGGCTAGTGGTTGCCGTATCGGTGAGGCTTTGGCTCTTGAGTGGTCTGATATTGACCTTAAAAAAGGTATTATCAGCATTTCCAAGACTCTGAATAGATACCAAGAAACAAATACACCTAAGTCTAAAGCTGGTCTAAGAGAAATTGATATTGATAAAGCTACAGTTTCCCTACTCAAGCAATATAAAAAACGTCAACAAGTCCAGTCATGGCAACTAGGACGGTCTGAGGGTATTGTATTTACCCCTTTTACCACAAAATACGCCTATGCTTGTCTACTAAGAAAAAGACTACAAGGCCACTTTAAAAGCGCTGGTGTTCCTGATATTAGTTTCCACGGCTTCCGACACACCCATGCTACAATCATGCTATATGCTGGTATAGAGGCCAAAGACTTGCAATACAGATTAGGTCACTCTAATATCTCTATGACTTTAAACACTTATGTCCATGCTACCAAAGAGGGAGCAAAAAAAGCCGTCTCAATCTTTGAATCGGCTATCAGCAATCTATAAATAATAAGGGTGTCCCATTTTGGGGCTACCCTCTTACTATACCTAAAATTGGTTAAGGGTAACTAAAAGGGTAGTAAAAATAAAAAAAGCACTGAGGGAAAACGCCCCAAAGTGCTTAATATCAAGGCTCTAAAGCCTATCTGATTCAATAAAATATTACAACATTTTGTTGTAGAATTCAACGACAAGTGCTTCGTTGATTTCTGGATTGATTTCATCGCGTTCTGGCAAGCGAGTCAATGAACCTTCCAATTTTTCAGCATCGAATGATACGAATGCTGGACGTCCAAGAGTAGCTTCTACTGCTTCAAGGATAGCTGGAACTTTCAATGATTTTTCACGAACTGAGATCACTTGACCTGGAGTTACGCGGTATGATGGGATATCAACGCGTTTTCCGTCAACAAGGATGTGCCCGTGGTTTACGAATTGACGAGCTTGACGACGAGTAGTCGCAAGACCAAGACGGTAAACAACGTTATCCAAACGACGTTCCAAAAGAAGCATGAAGTTGAAACCTAGGATTCCGCCTTTGATTTTTGTAGCTTGTACGAACAAGTTACGGAATTGTTTTTCACCTACACCGTAAGTGAAACGAAGTTTTTGTTTTTCAGCCAATTGCAAACCGTATTCTGACAATTTTGAACGGTTGTTTGGTCCGTGTTGTCCTGGTACGTAGTTACGACGTGCCAATTCTTTACCTGTACCTGTAAGTGAAAGGCCAAGGCGACGAGCTTGTTTCCAAGATGGTCCTGTATAACGTGACATGTGAATGTCCTCCTGATATAAATAATATTTCGGTGGAAATAGTCACTTAGAAAGCCCTGATTCGTGCAGATGCCCTTCGCCTAAACAGCCAAGGTTACTTATCATAAGACACCTGTTGACGAGCTTCATGCTTTCCTGCTGATATTTCGCACAAGATCCATTCTACCATGAATGGCTAGATTTGTAAAGGGGTTTTAAGCTTTATTTTCACTGCCAGAGAGATTGAGAAGGAGGGTAAAGGTACTTCCTAGACCGTACTGGCTGCTGACTGTAATTTCCCCACCCAATTGATGGGCCAATTCACGCGCAATCGCAAGCCCTAAGCCATGACCACCTGTTTTCATGTTACGCGAAGTTTCTACACGATAAAGGCGTTTGAAAATATTCTCCAAGTCCTCTGGAGCAATACCCTGCCCCTCATCGGTCACACTGATTAAAAGCTGGTTCTTCTCCAGCTTAGCCACCACTTCCAACTTTGTCCCTGGAGCAGAGTATTTAAAAGCGTTATTGACCAAATTCACCAAGATACGAGAAAGCTTGGCATAATCTCCTTCAATCCGGGCAGACTCTGGAATTACCTGCAAATGGACATCTCGCTCCTCCTGCTCAATCAAGAACTGAAATTCACTCATGCACTCAATCAAGAGCTGGTCCAGAAAAATGCTGTCCTTGCTGGCAGTTTCCACCTGATTTCTAGCTGTGTTTAGGGTCAAAAAATTCAACTCCTCAACCAGTTTATTGAGTCTTTCAGTCTGGCGTCCAATGGTTGCTAGATAATGGTCCTGTTCTCCTTCCTTGATAACCCCGTCCAAAATCCCTTCTACCGTCGCTTGGATTGAAGTGATGGGGGTCTTGATATCATGCGAAAGTTGAGCAATCATCAAGCCCTTTTCTCGTTCGCTTTCTTCCAAGGAATCAAAGGTGGCCTGCAAATCATGGGACATTTCATTGAAAGCTTGGCCTAATTGTTGAAATTCTACAGGGCCTTGAACCTCCAGATTTGAAGGAAAATCCTTGTCCGCTACCCGCTTGGCATGTTCCTTGAGTTTGCCCAGTGAAGTAAAGACCGGCGATAGGAGAAAGAGACTAATCCCAGCACCGATAATGCTGGCAACGATGGTCATTCCAAGCAGAAAGTAAATCTCGCTTTTCTCAATCAGCATTTTTTGAACAGCCCAAAAAACCACGATAATCGTTAGGAGTGTTGAAATGACATACCCCACTAAAATATAACTTTTTAATTTCATTAACTACCTCGTGCTTTCTCAATTTTGTAGCCCAAGCCCCAGACGGTTTTTATAGTAGGCGTTTCTGCGCTGGCATGTTTAGCCAACTCCTGTCGAAGAGCATGAATATGAACATTCAAAGTATTGGTATCATCTACGTAGTCTTCTTGCCAGACCTTTTCATAGAGATCTGTCTTAGAGAAAACCCGCTCTGGATTGCTGGCTAAAAGCCATAGAAGTTCGAAGGATTTGACTGTCAAATCAAGCGCCACATCTCCGACTTGAACCTCATGGCTACCGTGATTCATCCGTAAATCCCCGAGACTGACGACCTCTGTCTCACCTCCACGATGAAGGCGACGCAAGATATTGTGGACACGCAAAACCAGCTCACGAGGGCTAAAGGGCTTGGCAATAAAATCATCTGCCCCCAAGCTTAGGCCGTAAATTTTATCCTGCTCACTGGTTTTAGCCGTGATAAAGAGAAAAGGCTGATCCGGAGATTGATACTGAACCTCACTAATCAAATCATAACCATCCATCCGAGGCATCATGATATCTGTAATAATCAAATCAATCGGCTTTCGCTTGAAGATTTCTAAGGCCTCTACTCCATCATGAGCCACCAAAACCTGATATCCTGCCTGAACCAGATAGCGTTGATGAATATCTGTGATTTCTACCTCGTCGTCAACGAGTAAAATTGTCTTTCCCATCTGTCTCTCCTTTGAAAAAAACAGTGCTATACCACAATAGTATAACACTATTTTAATCGCTTTACGAACATTCTAATCGATATCTGGATTTTTCAAATCCTAGATAGAAAGTCTGTAACTAGACTAGTCATTTTCCTCTTTTTTAGCTTTAAAACTGAGTCCGCCTAGCAGGCCGGCCAAAGCTAATCCAAAGAATCCAAGAGTAGCCATTGATGTTTGAGCTTCACCAGTATATGGAAGCATGTCTTTTTGATCTTTCATTTGATCAGCCATCATTGGACTTGATACCTTGTTAGTAGCTGACATCTTGCCTTCATCAGACATTTTACTTGAGGCTGCTGGAGCTTGATCTTGTTTCATGCTTGGTGTTGCCATAGGCTGGCTGGCATCCATGGTTTTGTCCTGCTCTTTGTTAGGCATCATCTTATCTTGGCTAGCAGCTGGCATTTTAGATTTCATATCATCTTGATTGGCACTAGGCATTTGAGCGTTCATCTTAGACGCATCTTGATGACTATTCATCATTGGAGCCGGCATAGCTGAACCGTTAGAAGATGGGACGAAACCTGACTGCATCGGAATCATAGACTGATGTCCATTCAAGTTCACTGTCAAATCCTTAGTCGCTACGAGGTTGCTCAAATCAGCCTTGCCATCTTTAGCACCGTAAACTTTGATGGTAGCTTTATAGCTTTGAGTGCCGTTTTGTTTCAACAAGTCAAGAAGTTCTTTGTCTGATTTGCCTTGAGTACCTGCTAAGTCCACTTCATAGAAGTAGAGGCCTTTGCCCAATTTTTCTACTGGTGGAAGAGCGGGGTTTTTAGCCGAACCATTGTCTGACCATGGGGCCTTGTCTGATGCTTTCAAGATAAGGCGAGTTAACATACCGTCACCAGCGAAGAATTCATATGGAATGACTTGGTTGACGCCAGCTGTGAATGGACCTGGGAAGTTGGCTTTATCAAGGTAGCTAGCTGGAACATCTACTGTGTCTTTAGTGTTGTCGGCTACTCCTTTTTGCACTTCAGCTGGGGTAGTCAAGCCATTCAAGTTCACTG
>NZ_DXLC01000291.1:0-5958 GCF_019414905.1 Streptococcus sp.
CCCAGTCTGGCTATGACTTGATGAAGGAGGCTATTCAGAGTTTAGGAGACCAACTGCCACCTGCCTTTTTTGCAGCTAGCGATAGTTTAGCTATCGGTGCCCTCCGTGCCCTCCAAGAATCTGGAATCAGCCTGCCAGACCGCGTCAGCCTCATTTCCTTTAACGACACCAGCCTGACCAAGCAAGTTTATCCTCCCCTTTCTAGCATCACGGTCTATACTGAGGAAATGGGCCGAGCAGGTATGGATATTCTTAATAAGGAAGTACTCCACGGTCGCAAAATTCCTAGCCTAACCATGTTGGGTACCAGACTGACTCTGAGAGAGAGTACAAAGAATGATTAGAATTACAAAACGACCGCTAGCAAGGCTGTTTCTCTAATAATCTCTATGATTCCGCTCCAACTCACACCTTTCGCTTATGTGCTTGGTGACTTTCTAGATCAACATCAACTTCAATGGTAATATTTTGAAAGCCACAATCTTTGAGGAAAATTCGAATAGATTCTTTACAAGTTTCCATATGCTCCATCTCTTTTAAACAAACATGGACAATGGCATTTTTTTCCAAACCATCCATAGTCCAGAGATTAAGCTGATTGATACTAGCGACATGATCCAATTCTGCTAAATCCGTCTTGATCTTCTGGATATCTACTCCTTCTGGCACTGCATCGAGGAATATCTTGAGCGTGCTCCAAAAACGTGGAAGGGCTTTTGACAGAACAAAGAAGGAAATAGCAATAGACAAGAGCGGATCCAAGATATACCAATCGGTAAATCGAAGAACAATGGCCATCAGGATGACAGCCACCCAACCCAAGGTATCTTCCAGAAAGTGCAGGCTGAGAATGGATTCGTTCTTGGTTTGTCCTTTGCGAATGACGAGACTCGCTAGCACATTGATAGTAATCGCAATAATTCCTAACCAGAAAATCCCCTCATCATTGACCGATTGTGGATGAAAGATTTTCGCTATATTTTCCAAAATCACTAGGATGGATCCTGTGATAAGAATCACAGCAGTCACCAGGGCCCCTAAAAGACTAAATCGCTTGTAACCCAAGGTATAATGCCTATCTTCTTCACGATTGGAGATTGTTTCTAGAAGGGCTGATATGCCAATGGCTATAGCATCCCCCAAGTCATGAACAGAATCAGCGAGAACGGCACTCGAACCAAATATTCCTCCTGCGATAAACTCAACAATAGCATAGCTTAAATTTAAGAAAAAAGCTATCCAAACAGTATATTTTGCCTTCATCTTTCTCATTCCTTTGTTATAATAGATTTATGAACACCTTGTTCATTATCATTATCCACTAAAACTCAAAGAAAGGATAGAAGCAAAAGGTCAGCTTTATTCAGTTCTGAACAATTTGCCTCAAGTGTCTATATGACTAAGATTGACCGCCGTATCAGCAAAACAAAAAAAGCCATCTTTCAAGCTTTTCTACAACTTTTGAACGATAAGGGCTACGAATCCACTACAGTTCAGGATATCATTGAACTCGCAGATGTTGGACGTTCCACCTTTTACTGTCACTATGAGAGCAAGGAACTACTTCTGGACGAGCTTTGCCGCTACCTCTTTCATCATCTCTTTGAAAGAGAGCAACCCATTTCAACTGAGGACTACCTCGCCCACCTCTTTCTTCATTTTCAGAAAAACCAAGACCATATCACCAGTCTGCTATTTTCCAAAAATGACTACTTCCTCCGTCAACTCCATAAAGAGCTAGAACACCATGTCTATCCCATGTTGGCTGATGAGTTAAAAGAAGCCCACACTAATCTGCCTACTTCTTACCTCCAACACTTGGTCGTGTCCAACTTTATCGAGACATTGACCTGGTGGCTCAAAAAAGGACAAGACTTTACATACCAGGAAGTTGTCCAGTTTTATCTAGACCTTCTCATTCCTAAAAATTGAATACAGATTAAAGCTCGGTTGCCTTATTTCTAGGCTACTGAGTTTCTTATCTTTTCAATAATCAAAAAGCCCAGACGACATTGTCTGAGCTTTCTTCTATATAGTCGTTTAACCAAGTTGAGTTTAGCTTTTCAAGCTATTTCTTCAACAAACCTTGTTCTTGGAGAAACTCTTTAGCTACTTGTTCTGCTGACTTGCCTTCAACACCGACTTGGTAGTTGAGCTGGCTCATCTGGCTTTCTGTAATCTTACCAGCCAATTTATTAAGAACTCTTTCCAACTCTGGATGTTTCTTGAGAAGAGCTTCTTTCATGAGTGGAGCCCCTTGATAAGGTGGGAAGAGTTGCTTGTCATCTTCCAAGATCTGTAAATCATAACGCGCCAATTCCGCATCAGTCGAATAGGCGTCCGTAATTTGAATATCACCTGACTGAATTGCCTGATAGCGAAGGGCTGGTTCCATGGTCGCTACATTGAGATTGAGACCATACATTGATTGCAAGCCCTTATTTCCATCTTCACGGTCATTAAACTCGAGAGTAAAACCTGCCTTCAACTGCCCTTCCACTTTTTTCAAGTCCGAAATGGTCTTCAAACCATATTCTTGAGCAATCTTTTTCGGAACAGCTACAGCATAAGTATTTTGATAAGACATGGGTTTGAGATAGGCTAGATGATCCTGTTTGGCAATGCCATCACGCGCTACCTGATAAACCTGCTCTGGCTCATGACTCACTTTAGGTGATGGCTGAAGTAAACTTTCAGTCACCGTTCCTGTAAATTCAGGATAGATGTCAATATCGCCTTTTTTCAGTGCTTCATAAAGAAAGCTTGTTTTCCCAAAATTCGGTTTAACAGTCGCAGTCATGCTGGTATTTTCTTCAATCAGCAACTTATACATATTGGCCAAAATTTCTGGTTCTGGACCCAATTTCCCAGCAATAACCAAGTTTTCTTTCTCTTTTTGAGCCAAAAGGGCTGGACTATAAGACAGACCTAGCAATACCGTCACCAAGGCAAAACCTGAGAAAATCGTCCGCAATTTTGCCTTTTCCATCACTTTTAGTAGGAAGTTAAAGGCAATGGCAAGCACTGCAGAAGAAAGGGCCCCAATCAAAATCAGACTGGCATTATTACGGTCAATTCCCAAAAGAATAAAGGAACCCAGTCCTCCAGCACCAATCAAGGCAGCCAAGGTTGCCGTACCGATAATCAAGACAGCTGCCGTCCGAATCCCAGACATGATAACAGGCATGGCAAGTGGAATTTCAAACTTCTTGAGACGTTCCCATCTGGTCATCCCAAAGGCAATCCCAGCCTCTTGCAGACTCGGATCAATTCCCTTGAGTCCAGTGATGGTATTTTGCAAAATCGGAAAAATCGCATAGATCACTAGAGCTGTCAAGGCCGGCAAGGTTCCAATTCCCATCAAAGGAATAAAGAGCCCCAACAAGGCCAGAGACGGGATAGTCTGGAAAATCCCTGCAATCTGCAAAACCCAATCCGCCAACTTCTCATGATAGCGAAGATAAACAGCCAAGGGAATCGCAAGCAAAATAGCTAGTAACAAGGTCAAAAGTGACAACTGCAAATGTTGAGATAGGGCTGTCAACCAATCACTAAAACGATCTTGAAAAGTTGCAATTAAATTAGTCATGAACACTACCTCCAAACAAGTCTGCTACAAATTCTGTGGCAGGCGCTTTTAAAATTGTCTCGGGATTCGCTACCTGACGAATCTCTCCATCCTGCAAGACAGCAATACGGTCCGCCAATTTCAAAGCTTCATCCGTATCATGGGTCACAAAAATCGTTGTCATTCCAAACTCTTTATGCAATTCTTTCGTCAGAACCTGCAACTGTTTTCTCGAAATAGCATCCAAGGCTGAAAAGGGTTCATCCATGAGCAAAATCTTAGGCTGGCCAATCATAGCTCGAACAATACCAACTCGCTGCTGTTCTCCACCAGATAATTCACTCGGAAGTCGATGCCTATACTCAGCTACTGGCAAACCAACTTTTGTCAAAAGCTCTTCTGTTTTCTGAGCAATTTCTTCCTTGGTCCAGCCCTTCATTTCAGGGATCAGAGCAATATTTTCCTCAACTGTTAGATTGGGAAAAAGAGCAATAGCCTGTAAAACATATCCAGTAGAAAGTCGGAGATCCCGCTCGTCATAGTCTTTGATGCGCTTGCCATCCATATAAATATTTCCATCAGTCGGTTCCAAGAGACGGTTAATCATCTTAATCATAGTCGTCTTACCTGACCCAGAAGGCCCAACTAAAACCATGAACTCCCCATTCTCAATCTGTAAATTGACATCTCTCAAGACATCTTTTTCTGTATAGCGTAGCGCTACATTTTTGTATTCAATCATGTTCTTCCTCTTTTAAAACTTATCTCTATTGGTCAAGGCTTCTATCTTAGGCAAAACTTCCTTATTATTCCAATACTACAAAATTTTCCCGTTTTCTAGTCGGAAAATATCGTACTGGGCACAGGCATCACCATCAATCTGAGTCTGACCAGAGCTAACCACATAGTTTCCTTGTCCTAAGAGTTGGAAAACAAAGTCAAAAGTGGCCTTTACTTATAAACAGCTAATTTACTCCATTTTAAACCTCATTTTCCTCCTCTTTCAGATTAGCCAAAATTCTTTCTTGAAAGGCTTCAAACTGACGAATTTCTTCCTCTGAAAATCCTTTGTAAAAGATCCTATCCAATTTCTGACTGACACGATGCCCCACTTCTTTCTGAGACTGCCCCAACTCTGTTAAAACCAAATACTTCTTACGCTTATCTTCTCCACATGGACTAATAGTTACAAGGTTTTGTTCCTCTAGCTTTTTAATCATCGTCGTCAGTGTATTGTTAGCAAGCCCAGTTTCCAGAGCAATATCTGTCGCAGTTGCGCAGCCAGTTTCACTATTCCATAAAACCGCTAAAATCTTGCCCTGTTCACTTCGATAAAGAGCTTCAGGATCTTGACTCAGTAACTTTTGAAAAATCCGACCATTCAACAAACGAATATGATGGGCTACCAAATGACTATCTTTCATGACACCTCCAATTTATTTCGATATCGAAAAGAATAAAACAATTGTAACACTCATTATTCCAACTGTCAACTATTTCGATTTAGAAATAATTTTTCCCAGTAAAAAAATCTCCTACCCAAGATAGAAGATTTTAATCTTATAAACTTAATCCGTCATGTCCGATACCAAAGTTCGATGCTCCAATGGAATACTGCACATAACTAGCAAGAAAATGAAACCTGACTGGATCCAGAAGAGGGCCAAGTCAAAGATTCCATGCACAGCAACCACTGTAAGGAAAGACAGATAAAGACCGATAATCGGACGTTTCCCCGATTCCTGGCTCATATCCATCATCAAGCGAACAGGAGCAACAGAAGACAAAACTAATAAAATAGTCCCTACAATTCCGTAACTCAGAATCGTATCAATATAAAGACTGTGAGCATGTTCATGATAAGGAGCATTTATTCTAGGATAAGAGTGCATATAGGTCAATGGTCCCTCACCCCAAAAAGGATTTTGCTTAAACAAGGCCATCCCAGCATCCCAGATAGAAATGCGTTCTTCCATAGAAGAATCTAAAGTCCCCATCCGAACTCCCAAATCACTGGAAAAGAGGAAGCTCAAGCCAATCGCAAAGACCCCAATACTAAGCCAAAAGGCCTTCCAGTTTTTAATGGTCGTAAAGAGATAGATGATTGCTCCAGCGATAATAGCAGGAAAGGCAGTTCGATTTTGCGTAAAGTTCAAACCAAAGAGATTAACAAAGCCTGCAAACACACAGAATACTTTCAACCAATTCAACTTGGTCGTTGTAAACAGATAGAAAGCAATCATGATACAGAAACAACAAATAATTCCATAATAATTAGGATTAAAGAAGGTCACTTCTGCACGATTCTGATGCCACACCTGCATATTGGGTGAAAGAAAAGCATAGTTAAATTTCTTCACAATTTGGAAATGTTCTAAACTCGCAAAAGC
>NZ_DXLC01000292.1:0-1520 GCF_019414905.1 Streptococcus sp.
GTGTCGCAGTGCCTCACGGAGACCATTATCACTTTATTCCTTATTCACAAATGTCTGATTTAGAGCAGAAAATTGCAAGAATGATTCCACTTCATTATAGTTCAAGTCATTGGTTACCATCAAGACCAAATCTAATCCCTGCTCCAGAGACTACCCCAGTACCAAGTCCACAACCTGTACCAAATCCTCAATCATCTCCAAGCAATCCATTTGATGGAAAATTGGTTAAACAGGCTGTTCGAAAGGTAGCTGATGGTTATGTCTTTGAAGAGAATGGAACCTCGCGTTATATCTCTACTAAGGAGCTTTCAGCAGAAACTGTTGCAGCCATTGATAATAAACTTGCTAAACAAGAAAGTTTGTCTCATGAGTTAGGAGCTAAGAAAAGTACCATCCCTTCTAGTGAGCAAGAATTTTATAACAAGGTTTATGATTTACTAGCAAAAGTTCAACAAAATTTGATTTCTAATAAAGGGCGCCAAGCTGATTTTGACGCTTTGGATAAACTATTGGAACGTCTTAATGATGTTTCAAGTGATAAAGTCAAGTTAGTTGATGATATTCTTACCTTCCTAGCACCAATTACCCATCCAGAGCGACTTGGCAAACCAAATGCTCAAATTGCTTATACGGACGATGAAATTAAATTAGCGAAATTAGCAGGTAAGTATACAACAGAAGATGGCTATATCTTTGATCCTCGTGATATAACTAGCGATGAAGGCGATGCCTATGTAACTCCGCATATGACTCATAGTCATTGGATCAAGAAAGAAAGTTTGTCTGAAGCTGAAAGAGCAGCAGCTCAGGCTTATGCTAAAGAGAAAGGTTTGATGCCTCCTTCAACAGATAATCAGGGGTCAGGAAATACTGAGGTTAAAGGAGTAGAAGCAATCTATAATAAAGTGAAGGCGGCTAAGAAGGTTCCACTTGATCATATGCCTTACAATCTACAACATACTGTTGAAGTTAAAAATGGTAGCTTAATTATACCTCATTACGACCATTACCATAACATTAAATTTTCTTGGTTTGACGAAGGACTTTATGAGGCACCTAAAGGCTATAGTTTAGAGGATCTCTTTGCGACTGTAAAATACTATGTAGAACATCCAAACGAACGTCCTCACTCAGATAATGGTTGGGGAAATGCTAGCGACCATGTTCGTAAAAATAAAGTAGAAGACAGTAAACCTGATGAAGATAAGAAACATGATGAAGTAAGTGAGCCAACTCGCCCTGAATCTGATGAAAAAGAGAATCACGCAGGTTTAAACCCTTCAGTAGATAATCTTTATAAACCGAGCACTGATGAAGACGAGACAGAGGGAGTTGCTAACGATACAACAGACGAAGCTGAAGTCCCTCAAGTAGAGACTGAAAAAGTAGAAGCCAAACTCAAAGAAGTAGAAGCTTTACTTGATAAAGTAACGGATGCTAGCTTGAAAAACAATGTGACAGAGAGCCTAGCTGGTTTACGAAATAATCTGAGTCTCCAAACCATGGATAATAATGGTATC
>NZ_DXLC01000293.1:0-3819 GCF_019414905.1 Streptococcus sp.
AGCGTTTTCGATTCCAGCCCGATAGGCTGCAATGACATCCATGAATCCTTCCATCAGATAAATCTCAATGGTTTTACCAGAAGATTTTTTTGCCCTATCCATATGATATAATTCGTAACTTTTGTTAAAAATTGCAGTCGATCGGCTATTTTTATACTTAGAAGTTTGTGAATCCGTTTTCTGCCAGATACGACCTGAGAAGGCAATGACCTTTCCCTGATCATTTGTCAGAGGAAACATAATGCGATTGTGAAAGGTGTCTACAAATTGATTAGCATCCGAGAGATAAAACAGTCCTGAATCCAGGAAATCCTCATCACGATACTGACCAGTCAAACGTTGATAGAGATAGTTTCGTTCTGGAGGTGCCAAACCAATCCGAAAATGCTTAAGCACTTCATCTGTCAAACCACGCTGATAAAGGTAGTTTCTGGCCTCTTCCCCCATGGTCGTTGTCATGAGAATAGCATGATAAAATTTGGCAGCATCTTCATGCATATCATAAAGAGATTGGTGGGGGGAGGCTGGCTTCTGCTCACTATAAAGCGGTTTTTCCACCTCTATCCCAACACGCTGACCTAAGATTTGGACAGCCTCCATAAAAGGAACCCCTTGATACTCCTCGATGAACTTAAAGACATCACCCGAGCGACCACAACCAAAACAGTGATAAAACTGCTTATCCTCTACAACGTTGAAAGAAGGTGTTTTTTCACCATGAAAAGGACAGAGCCCTAGATAGTTCCGTCCTGCCTTTTGTAAAGAAATCACATCTCCTATGACTTCCACAATGTTGGCATTGTTTTTGATTTCTTCAATGACTTGTTTGTCAACCATACACAATACCTCCATGTTATCATAGTTTACTTTATATAGTATACTTTATTTCAGAAAAAAAGTAAACCATTTCACTCATTTTCCCTACTTTATTCAAAGAGTTGATAATAATCAGAGATTTTCATTTTTGCTTTTTCTTCTTGGTTCAAATCTTGGATAATTCGTCCTTCTTTCATGACAATCAAGCGATTGCCATATTTGAGAGCATCTTCCATATGATGGGTAATCATAAGTGCTGTCAACTGATCATTCTTGACAAATTCATCTGTCAATTCCATCAAGGCCACACTGGTCTTTGGATCAAGGGCCGCAGTATGCTCGTCCAACAAGAGTAATTCAGGACGCTTCAAGGTTGCCATCAAGAGGCTCAAGGCCTGTCTTTGTCCACCTGATAAAAACTCAATCGGTGTATTCAAGTGTTTCTCAAGACCATTTCCTACTTTTTCAATAGTTGCCTGAAATTCATCCTTATAGCTAGCCAGACGTCTTGGTAACAGTCCACGTTTTTCACCACGAAACTTGGCAATCAAAAGATTTTCAGCCACTGTCATACGAGGAGCTGTCCCCATCTTTGGATCTTGGAAGACACGAGACAGATACTTAGCACGCTTTTCTGGTGAAAACTTGGTAACATCTTCACCCAAAATACGGATGGTTCCACTGGTTAAGGACAAGGTTCCTGCAATAGTGTTAAAGAGGGTCGATTTACCAGCGCCATTTCCACCCAAAATCGTGATAAAATCCTGTTCAAAAATTTCTAAGGAAACATCATTTAAAATAATCTTTTCTTCATCAAAGCCATTTTTAACGACTTTGGTTGCATTTTTTAATTCTACAATTGCTGTCATTTGCTTAATTTGGCTCCTTTCAAGATGGTTTGCTTAAATGTTGGAATCATGAGGCAGACTGCTAAAATCACTGCACTGTATAGACGAAGGTAACTTGTGTTAAAGCCAAGCGCGATAACTGCCCATACTAAGAATTGATAGGCAATAGAACCTACAACGATGGTAACCAAACGCTCTGCCAAGCTCAAACTCTTGAAGATAACTTCTCCAATAATCAAACTTGCAAGCCCCACAACGATGACACCAATTCCTCGAGAAACATCAGCATAGCCTTCTTGCTGGGCAATGAGGGCACCTGCAAGGGCAATCACCCCATTTGATAAGACCAAGCCCATGAGCTCCATGCGTCCAGTATGAATTCCGAAACTTCTAGCCATATCAGGATTGTCACCTGTAGCAATATAGGCTTGTCCAAGTTTAGTGTCCAAGAAAAAGAGCATGAGAGCAATGACAAGACTGACAAAGATAAGACCTGTCAAGAGTTGGTTCAAGTCTGAATCAAAAGGTAAGACATCCTGGATTTGCTTAGTTCCAAGCAAGCCTAAATTTGCACGTCCCATAATCAAGAGCATGATAGAGTGACAAGAAGTCATCACCAAAATCCCTGAGAGCAAGGTTGGAATCTTCCCTTTTGTATAAAGAAGACCTGCTGCCATTCCAGCCAAACAACCTGCTCCTACAGCAACAAGTGTCGCTAAAAAGGGATTTACACCTTTGGTTATCAGAGTGACAGCAACAGCTCCCCCAAGAGGGAAGGAACCTTCTGTCGTCATATCTGGAAAGTTTAAAATCCTAAATGTCATAAAGATTCCCAGACCTAAAATAGCCCAGACAAATCCTTGAGAAATAATAGATAATATCATCTGTTTCTTAACCTTTTCTATATGATTTCTATTGTAAAAAATTGGAGGAGATGTCCCCAACTCCTCCATTACAGATTATTCAATCACTTGTCCTGCTTCTTTTAGAACAGATTCAGGAATAGTAATACCAAGTTCTTGTGCCAATTTTTTATTGATCACTGATTTACCAGTTGAAAAGACATTCACTGGTGTATCAGCTGGTTTTGCTCCTTTCAGAACTTGAGCAATCATTTTACCAGTTGCCACACCAAGGTCATGTTGGTCAACTACAACGGATGCCAAACCACCTGCTTCTACCATGGCAGTTGCACTTGGGTAGATTGGTTTTTTAGCTGATTGGTTGCTTGATACAACAGTTGAGAAGGCTGAAGCAATTGTGTTATCAATTGGAACCCAGATAGCATCGACCTTGCTAGTCATAACGTTAACTGTTGAAGCAATTTCATTTGTTGAAGGAACTGCAAATGTTTCCACTGTCAAACCTGCTTTTTCAGCATAAGCTTTAAATTCTTCTACCTGTGTTTTTGAATTGTCTTCACTACTTGAGTAAAGAGCACCGATTGTTTTCACATTTGGTGTCAGAGCCTTGATGAGTTCAACTTGTTGTTGAGCTGGGTTGTGGTCAGATACCCCTGTAATGTTGCCACCTGGTTTTTTCAAATCTTTAACCAAGTTAGCACCGATTGGGTCTGTAATAGCAGCCATGATAACAGGTAGATCTTTTGTTGCACTAGCCAAACCTTGAGCAGCTGGTGTTGCGATACCAACAACCAAGTCATTACCATTCGCAACCAATTGTTTACTCATTGTCGCAACCTTACTTTGGTCACCTTCTGAGTTCATAAAGTCGATCTTCAACTGATCATCTTTATAGCCTTCTTCTGCAAGTCCATCTTGAATCCCTTTATAAATCAAGTCAAGAGATGGATGGCTCACAAACTGAAGGACACCAACTTTGGCAACTTTCTTTTCATTCTTAGCTTCTGGTTTATTCATTGAAGAGTAAATCAAGCTTCCTGCTACTAAGACTGCTAATGCAACGATAATTCCAATTAAACGTTTATTTTTCATTCTATTTCTCCTTTTTAATTCCTTTAAAATACTTCACTTATCTAAACAAGCGACGCCATCGTTTTCTTTCCATACTAACCTCCATCAAAAAAGTCCTCACACAAAAAACTTGTGTGAGGACGTCGATGCGCGGTACCACCTCAATTATAGGGAATTTCCCTATCGCTCTGTCTCGCAATAACGAGATGCACTGTAAGGTG
>NZ_DXLC01000294.1:0-1252 GCF_019414905.1 Streptococcus sp.
TCAAGGAAGTAGTGGAAATTTTGCACAAGCGTCAGGATATGCGGATCATACAGGAGCGAGATTACATTACTCATCGAAAGGCTTCAGGCTACCGTTCCTATCATGTGGTAGTAGAATATATGGTTGACACCATCAATGGAGCCAAGACTATTTTGGCAGAAATTCAAATACGTACTTTGGCCATGAATTTCTGGGCAACAATAGAACATTCTCTCAACTACAAGTACCAAGGGGATTTCCCAGAGGAGATTAAGAAACGACTGGAAATTACGGCCAAGATTGCCCATCAGTTGGATGAAGAAATGGGTAAAATTCGTGATGATATCCAGGAAGCCCAGGCACTTTTTGATCCTTTGAGTAGAAAATTAAATGATGGTGTAGGAAACAGTGACGATACAGATGAAGAATACAGGTAAACGAATTGACCTGATAGCTAATAGAAAACCACAGAGTCAAAGGGTTTTGTATGAATTGCGAGATCGTTTGAAGAGAAATCAGTTTATACTCAATGATACCAATCCAGATATCGTTATTTCCATTGGTGGGGATGGCATGCTCTTGTCAGCCTTTCATAAGTACGAAAACCAGCTTGACAAGGTCCGCTTCATTGGTGTTCACACTGGACATTTGGGCTTCTATACGGACTACCGTGATTTTGAGTTGGATAAGCTAGTGACTAATTTGCAGCTAGATACAGGAGCAAGAGTCTCTTACCCTGTTCTAAATGTGAAGGTCTTTCTTGGAAATGGTGAAGTGAAGATTTTTAGAGCACTAAATGAAGCCAGTATCCGAAGGTCGGATCGAACAATGGTGACAGATATTGTGATCAATGGTGTTCCCTTTGAACGTTTTCGTGGAGACGGCCTAACAGTTTCGACACCGACTGGTAGTACAGCCTATAACAAGTCGCTTGGTGGAGCTGTTTTACATCCTACCATTGAAGCTCTGCAGTTAACAGAAATTGCCAGCCTTAACAATCGTGTCTATCGAACGCTAGGTTCGTCCATTATTGTTCCTAAGAAGGATAAGATTGAACTCATTCCAACGAGAAACGATTACCATACCATTTCGGTTGACAATAGCGTTTATTCCTTCCGCAATATCGAAAGAATTGAGTATCAAATCGACCATCATAAGATTCATTTTGTCGCATCACCTAGTCATACCAGTTTCTGGAATCGTGTTAAGGATGCTTTCATCGGCGAGGTGGATGAATGAGGTTTGAATTTATCGCAGATGAACATGTCAAGGT
>NZ_DXLC01000295.1:0-12214 GCF_019414905.1 Streptococcus sp.
CCCATTTTTCCTTGTCGCTTGCGTATTCTTTTGACAAGTATTTTTGAGATTCGATAACAAAGTCGCGTTTTTCCTTGAGTTCAGGTGCATTTTTGATGAGGATATCAGCTGCTTCCTCTGGATGCTCCATAGCATATTGGTAGCCTTTTTTGATAGCTTGGATAACTTTACGAGCTTCTTCTTTGTTGTCTTTCAAATAGTCGTTGTTTGCGATGATAACTGGTGAGTAGTAGTCAAATTCTTTAACGTAGTCTTTCAAGTACATGAAGTTAGCATCTACACCTTGAGATTTAGCAAGAATTCCATCCCATCCATAGTAGATCCATGCAGTATCAAATACTCCATTAGCAATCGGTGTGATAGAGTTTGAGTCGTTGTTTGGTACTTTTTCAACTTTTTCAAAATCTCCGCCTTGTGATTCTACCAAGGTTTTCAACATAGCAAGTTCAGTTGGGTCATTCCAAGTTCCGTATTTCTTACCAACCAAGTCCTTTGGACTAGCTACATTGTCAGATTTACGAGAGATAATTCCTGATGTATTGTGTTCAACAATAGCTGCAACGGCAGTAATACCTGCTCCTTTTTCCAATTTTTTAGCCATGTAGTCTTGGAAATACACTGCAAATGGTGCCTTACCATTGATAACCAAATCAGAAGAACTTTCTTCTGGTGGCAATTTCAAATCAACATCCACTCCAGCTTCTTTGAAATAACCTTTTTCCTTGGCAACATAAAGTCCTGTGTGGTTAGTATTTGGTGTCCAGTCTAGGATAAAGTCAATTTTCTTAAGTTCTGCCTCTTTGTTATCCTTAGAAGCAGTTCCTTGACCACAGGCCACAAGCACAACAGCTACAAGAGCTGTTAAAACAGTTAAAAACACTTTCCATGTTTTCTTCATTTCAATTTCCTCTTTTCTTTTTCAGAAACATCCTTTTTCTTATGAACGTTTCCATTTAATAACATATTTTTCACTAATATCGACCAACTTCATACCCAGCAGACTGATAATCGATACCAGAATAATAATCGCGAACATGGTATCATACTGAAACAGTTTCTTGGACTGAATCATGTAAACACCTAGTCCTTCAAAGCCTCCCAACCACTCAGATACTACTGTTGTGATAAAAGCGTAGGAGACACTGACCCTCAGACCTGCATAAAAGTAAGGCAGGCTGACTGGGATTTTAAAATGCCACATAATTTGCCAAGGCTTGGCCCGCATAAGACTAAACAAGGTCAGCATATCCTTGTCACAATGCCTAAAACCGTCCAAAATGCTGACGATGATAGGAAAGGTTGTCGTTAAGATAATCAAGACAATCTTGGGCAAAATCCCATAACCTAGCCACAAGACCAGAATAGGGGCTATGGCAATGGTCGGAATAGTCTGAACAACCACCATCATAGGGTAAATCAGGTCATTGAGCCAAGTCAAACTATCCATAAGTACAGCCATGAGACAGGCAATCAAGACTCCCAAAATCAGTCCCAATAAAGCCACTCTCAAGGTCGCCCAGCTATGGTGCCAGAGAAATTCTCTGTCACGAACAAAGGCCTGAAGAATTTCAAGAGGTGTCGGCAGGATAAACTTGGGGAGAAGTTTAAGAAAACCTGCTAACTGCCAGATTGACAAGACTCCCAGAAAGCCCAATAGACTAATGTGTCGTCTCAGTATACTTTTCAAGTTTCTCATCAATACTTAAAATCTCTCCTACATTTATTTTGACATTGGCAAAGACATTATCTGCCTCCTGCCCTGCCACCTCTAGCGCTTCTTTGAGAATGCGCATAAGCTCATCAAACTCCCCTTCCAAGACCGTTTCAAATGGTGTCACCACCATGGTCACTTCTTGAGCTTGCAGATAAGCAATGACCTGATCGATAACAGCTATCCGATCAATCCCCTGTGTTAGGGGTAAAACTTGCAAGGCAATGCTTGCTTTCATAAAAACCTCCTCTTCTCGTTTTCCTTTGACAAAAAGAAAAACCTTTACCATATATGGAAAAGGTCAAGAATAGACTAAGTATCGTTCCCTACGCTGGCATTACCCAGATCAGGTGCGGTCGAAGTTTAACACTTCCTCTCAGACTGTACACAGACTCCCATATATTATATGGACATATGATAGCGCAAAATAAAAAAAAAGTCAAGAAAACTGCTTACAGAAAAGAGCAGGAAAAATTTCCTACTCCCATTTTCTATACTCGTTCTCCATCACTGTTTACTCTGTAGCCATCCACCGTCGTATTGACAGCTAAGGCACCTGAAGAGTAAGAATAATACCACTTACCAGAGACTTGATACCATCCTGTTTTCATTGCTCCTGAACTATCCAGATAATACCACACTCCATTTTCCTTTAACCAACCTGTCTGCATTTCACCAGATGATTTCAAATAATACCAGCTAGAACCATCCTTCAACCAGCCTGTTGATTTAGAGCCATTTGATTTGAAATGATACCAACTACCATTTATTTTCTTCCAACCAACAGTCAGAACATCATTGGAACTAACTTCTGTTTGATTCTGCGATGACGCAACCTCCTCTAACTGAATATAACGACGACTTCCACTATAAGATATATAACTCAACCACTTGTACCCATCTTTTTCAAGTACCTGATCATAATGAACACTCTCACCTGGAGAATAATAGGCAATTGAAGTTGCACTAGCTAAAGGTTGATTTTTAATAGCTGCCTTATTCTTAAAATAATGTGTTCCTCCTGAAGAAGACAAAGGTTGACTATTGAATACGTTGCTACTACTTACGACATTCCCTCCATCCAAATCTTTAAAATGAATAAATCCTGCCATTGTATTCGCTTTTATAATTCGTTTATTGTAGGATCCTGTATAACCATAGTTGTATTCCTCAATTTCTATATTATCCTCCATTACATTTGAAACCCAAGCAACATGACCATATCCTCCTGCAGTAGACCAAGCAATAGATCCAATCGTTGGTACACTATCTACACGATAGCCTTCACGACGAGCACGATAGCCCCATTCATTCGCATTTCCATAAGCTCCTGGAATCTCAAAACCATTGACACTACTCAAGCGAAAGGCTGCAAATGAAGTACACTGACGAGAGTACATGCGCCACTTATCAATTTCCTGACTCCCATTTTTATAGTAAGTAGGATAATCATCCCCACGCGCAATCGATCCATTTCCTCCAGAATAGGCATATACACTATCACTCGCTACTAGCATCAATCCTACTGCTAAAAAAGGAACAACCTTTTTAACTGATTTTCTCAAAGAAAATCCTGTCTCTGTTACTTTGAATGGTAAAACTTTCATTCTTCCTCCTTGAAAAATAATATAAATTGAAGATTACCTTCACTTAAACTATTCGGAGAAAAAAGAAAAAGTGAGAAAATTTCTCACTTTAGTCCAGATAATGAATCAAATTCTTTTCTGTAAGGATATCTGAGTAAGTAAAGGATTCAACGTAAACATTAGCTTGTTTATCTCCTTCAACATTTCCAAATTCAACGATAAATAGGGATGGATAAACCTCAATTAGCTTACCCAATCTATTTTTTTGGCGCTTACGTCCATTTTCCAAAGTCATTTCAATTACATGACCCTCATGCGCCTTGATTTCCTCTTTAATTTTTTTCATCTTAGCTACATCTGTAAATGCATCTGTCATCTTATTTCCTCCCTTTTTGAAATACTTGAAAATTTATTGTATTCTTTTTGGAAAATTAATTCCACAGTTCCACGAGCTCCACTACGGTTTTTCTCGATAATAACTTCTACCTTATTATTTGGTATGCCTTCCTCTTCTTCACCACCACGCTCATAGTAATCGTCGCGATAAAGAAAGGCTACGATATCAGCGTCCTGCTCAATAGACCCAGATTCACGAATATCAGACAAGACCGGTCTCTTATCCTGACGTTGTTCTACACCACGAGAAAGCTGACTTAGAGCGATTACTGGAACCTTCAGTTCCTTAGCTAAAATTTTCAACTGACGTGAAATTTCTGAAACCTCTTGTTGACGATTTTCTCGACCTGTTCCCGTGATAAGCTGCAAATAGTCTATTAAAATCAAACCAAGATTACCCGTTTCTTGAGCCAGTTTACGAGAACGAGAACGAATCTCTGTAATCCGAATTCCTGGCGTATCATCGATATAGATACTGGCATTCGCTAGATTCCCTTGAGCAATGGTATACTTTTGCCATTCCTCATCAGTCAATTGACCCGTACGGATAGAATGCGATTCCACCAACCCTTCTGCCGCCAACATACGATCCACTAGACTTTCCGCACCCATTTCCAGTGAAAAAATAGCAACTGTTTTGTCCAACTTGGTCCCAATATTCTGAGCAATATTCAAGGCAAAGGCTGTCTTACCAACCGCCGGACGAGCTGCTAAGATAATCAACTCCTCCTCATGAAGACCAGTCGTCATATGATCCAAGTCACGATAGCCTGTCGCAATACCTGTAATATCGGTCGTTTGTTGCGAGCGAGCTTCCAGATTCCCAAAGTTGATATTCAACACATCTCGAATGTTCTTAAATCCACTTCGATTTGCATTTTCGCTGACATCAATTAACCCTTTTTCTGCCTGAGCAATGATTTCATCAGCTGGTTGTGAAGCCTCGTAAGCTTGATTGACAGACTCTGTCAACTTGGCGATTAATCGCCGTAACATAGCCTTTTCTGCAACGATTTTAGCATAATACTCCGCATTAGCAGAAGTTGGCACAGAATTGACAATCTCAACCAAGTAAGACAGGCCACCAATATTCTGCAAATCACCTTGATTATCAAGAATGGTACGAACCGTTGTTGCATCTATAGCATCGCCACGATCGGATAAATCGACCATAGCTTGGAAAATCAAACGATGGGCATACTTAAAAAAGTCACGAGATTCAATATATTCTCGCACAAAAACAAGCTTACTCTCATCAATAAAGATAGCCCCTAAAACGGATTGCTCAGCTAAGATATCTTGAGGTTGTACTCGTAACTCTTCTACTTCTGCCATCAGACTTCCCTTCCTTTTACAATCTTGTCAAGAAGGTGTAAATTTATCCTTCTTTCACACGAAGATTGATTACACTTGTGATATCTTGATAGATTTTCACTGGCACATCAATCAAACCAACCGCCCGAATCGGAGCTTGTACTTGGATATGACGTTTATCAATCTTAATTCCAAATTGCTTTTGCAATTCTTCTGCAATCTTCTTATTCGTAATTGAACCAAAAGTACGGCCATCTGGACCAACTTTTTCAACAAATTCTACAACAGTTTCTTCTGCTTCAAGTTGGGCTTTAATTGCTTTTGCTTCTGCAATCATCTCAGCGTGAGCTTTTTCTTCAGATTTTTGTTTACCACGAAGTTCACCTACCGCTTGAGCAGTCGCTTCTTTGGCTAGATTCTTTTTGATAAGAAAGTTTTGTGCATACCCTGTTGGTACTTCCTTAATTTCGCCTTTTTTACCTTTTCCTTTGACATCTGCTAAAAAGATTACTTTCATTCTTCTTTCTCCTTCTCCTTTATTTCATTTAATACAATTTCTGTCAGTTTTTCACCTGCTTCTGACAAGGTTAAATCTTTAATTTGAGCTGCTGCCAAATTAAAGTGGCCTCCACCTCCCAGCTCTTCCATAATCCGTTGTACATTCAGCTTACTACGACTGCGAGCTGAGATAGAGATAAATCCTTGTGTATTCTTCGCAAGAACAAAACTCGCTTCAATACCCGACATAGCTAACATGGCATCTGCTGCCTTACTAATAACAACTGTATCATAGCATTTCGAGTCCTTAGCCTCTGCTATCAGTACATCTGAACCTAATTTACGTCCCTGTAAAATCAGTTCATTAACCTCACGATATTCTTCAAAATCTGTCGCAGCGATTTCTTGGATAGCAATACTATCACTTCCTCTCGTTCTGAGATAGCTAGCAACATCAAATGTCCGACTAGTCACTCGTGAGGTGAAATTTTTAGTATCCAGCATCATACCAGCCATCAAAACACTTGCTTGCATACGACTCAAACGATTTTTCTTAGAATTCTGGAACTGAATCAATTCTGTTACCAACTCACTGGCACTGCTTGCACCACTTTCGATATAAGTAATAACTGCATTATCTGGGAAATCCTGATCCCTTCTATGGTGGTCAATAACAATAGTTTGGGTAAACAAATCATAAAAATCTTTTGATAAAGTTAAAGCTGTCTTTGAATGGTCTACAAGAATCAACAAAGAACGATTGGTTACCATGCCCATTGCATCCTTGACAGACAACAACTTCGTAACTCCTTCTTTTTCTAAAAATGAAATAGCACGTTCAATATCCGGTGACATTTGATCTTCATCATAAAGAGCATAGCTATTTTGAGTCACATTGCTTGCAAATAACTGCATACCTACAGCAGAACCCAAAGCATCCATATCAAGGTTTTTGTGACCAACTACAAAAACCTGATCCACACTTCGAATCTTATCTGAAATAGCTGTCATCATAGCACGCGTACGTGTCCTTGTACGCTTGATTGACGCCGCAGATCCACCACCAAAATAAACGGGATTTTTCGTTTCGTCATTCTCCTTGACAACCACTTGGTCGCCACCACGCACTTCAGCCAAGTTCAAGTTGAGCAATGCAACTTTCCCTATCTCATCATGATTTCCATCACCATAAGAAAATCCCATACTTAAGGTCAAGGGCAACTGTCTCTGTTTCGACTCTTCTCTGAAAGAATCAATAACAGAAAATTTATCGTTTATCAATCCCTCAAGCACCGTGTAATCCGTAAACAGATAAAAGCGATCCATACTCACTCGACGGGAGAACATAGCATGTTTACCAGCAAATTCTGAAACAAAATTGGCTACAAAACTATTGATATGACTGATATCAGACTCCGATGTTTCATCTTCTAAATCATCATAGTTGTCAACGGAAACGATCCCAATCACAGGTCTACTCGTTACTAACTCAACAGTCGCTTCGTATTCTCCAGACACATCAAAGAAGTAAAGAACTCCAGATACCTTGTCCATATGAACCGAATAGCGAGTCTCACCTAAGGTGGCATAAGAACCTGGATTCCCCACAGACGCCTTTATAATTGTTTGAATTAATGCAACATCAATCTCGCCCACTTCATTAGTCAAAATCAATTCAGCATAAGGATTAAACCATTCAACTTCACCTGACGATAAGTCTAGTTTAATAACTCCGACAGGCATCTGTTCTAACAAGGTTGTCAAACTTTCTTCAGCTTGGTGGTTTACATACTGGATTTGTTCTACTTCACTCCTTGAGTAGTAGTCTCTCTGATGGATGAATAGTAAAATATATGAACCCAAAATAAGTAGCAAAAGAAATAGCGTTACCAGTGTATTCGTTACAAAAACAAGTTGCACAGATAGCACTCCGAACGCCACTATTCCTAATATTAAGGGGAAAATAGGACTTACATAAAATTTTTTCATTCCAAACCTCTTGGCACCCATTATACCATAATAACCACCAAAAAGCGACTTTTTAAAAGTGTAATCAGTAATTCTATCAATTATAAGAAAAAGGAGGTTTACAATTCAGTAAACCTTCCTTTACACATATTGAAATTAAGATTCTTTAACTTCTAACAAACCAATTTCGCCATCCTCACGACGATAAATCACATTGGTTGTCTGATCTTCAACATCCACATAGATAAAGAAATCATGTCCCAACAAATCCATCTGTAGAATAGCTTCTTCCAAATCCATTGGTTTTAAATCAATTTGTTTTGAACGAACAACTCTAGATTGGACAACATTTGGATCTTCCACCAAAGCATCTGTAAATAATTGACTAGTTGCTACCTTGTTTTTATTTTTACGCTCGATTTTTGTTTTATTTTTACGAATCTGACGTTCAATTTTATCGGTTACAAGGTCAATTGAACCATACATATCTTGAGACACATCTTCTGCACGAAGAGTAATTGAGCCAAGCGGAATCGTTACTTCCACTTTCGCAGTTTTTTCACGATACACCTTCAAGTTAACTCGAGCATCCAACTCTTGTTCAGCTTGAAAATACTTTTCGATCTTTTCGAGTTTAGAAACTACATAATCACGAATTGCTTCTGTTACTTCTAGGTTTTCACCACGGATACTATATTTAATCATATGAGTACCTTCTTTCTAAACATTTTTGTTTTTCTGATTTCATTATAACGCTTTCATTTTATTTTTGCAAATTTTTTCCTCATCTTACAAGGGAAAATGTTTTCACATCCTCAGCACCCGCTTCTTCCAGCAATCTCTTCACACGATTTATAGTTGTTCCAGTAGTATAAATATCATCTATAAGTAGGATTTTTTTAGGAATAGTGACTCCACTTTTAATAAAGAAAGGAGATTCTGTCTCCAAACGCTCTGAGCGACTTTTAGAAGAACTAGCTCGCTCTTCTCTCTTTTCTAATAAATCCAGATACGCAAAGTCTGCTGCTTCAACTAAACCTTCAACCTGATTAAATCCTCTATCAGCATATCTATCAGGACTTAGGGGAATTACAACAAATTGATACTCTTTGTACTTTTTTAACTCCTCACTTAAAAATGAAGCGAACACTTTTCTTAAAAGAAAGTCTCCATCAAACTTATACCGACTGAAAAAATCCTTCATAGCTTGATTGTAAGTAAAAATCGCTCTATGACTGACCTCAACTCCTTCTTTACACCAAAGTTGACAATCTTTACACTTGGTTGACAATCCTGTTTTCATACAGTTTGGACAGTTCTCTTCTCCAATCCTCTCAAAAGTAGAGTCACAGTCTGAACAAAGACAAGTGTCATCATTCTTCAGAAGTAAGAGACTACTAAAAGTTAAAACAGCCTTCATAGTCTGCCCACACAATAAGCACTTCATAGCCCCGCCTCCTTATTCATCTGCTGAATTTCCTTAATTGCCTTTTTGATTGAAGCATTTAACCCGTCATGGAAGAAAAGCAAATCTCCTGTCGGTCTATCCATGCTTCGTCCAACTCGTCCACCAATCTGAATCAAACTAGACTTGGTAAAAAGGCGATGATTGGCCTCTACTACGAAAACATCCACACAAGGGAAGGTAACTCCACGCTCCAATATTGTCGTACTGATAAGTATTGTCAGTTCTCCATCTCGAAAAGCTTGTACCTGCTCTAATCTATCTTCTGTTACAGAAGATACAAAGCCAATTTTCTCATTTGGAAATTCCTTCTGTAAGACTTCTTTTAATTGCTCCCCTTTCTTAATCTCTGAAGCAAAAATAAGTAACGGATAACCTGTCTTTCTCTGCTTCTCAATATAAAACTTTAGCTTTGGTGATAACCGACTTTTCTCTAAACAGTGATTAAAATCTGATAACCAGACAGGTTTAGGAATAATCAAAGGATTCCCATGGAATCGTCTAGGTAAGCTCAGTCGTTTTAGTTCTCCTATGCGAACCTTCCTATCTAACTCATCGGTCGAAGTCGCTGTTAAAAAGATTCTCAATCCATTCTCCTTTACACTATTCTTGACAGCATGGTAAAGCGTGGGATTATCAATATAAGGAAAAGCATCTACTTCATCCACTATCAGCAAATCAAAAGCTTGATAAAACTTCAATAACTGATGGGTCGTCGCAACAACTAGTGGTGTTCGAAAATACGGCTCTGATTCTCCGTGTAGTAAAGATATCTCGCAAGCAAAATCATCTTGCAGGCGCTTGTACAGCTCCAAACAAACATCTATGCGAGGACTGGCCAAACACACTGCACCACCCCTATTAATCACCTTAGCCACAACTTGATAAATCATTTCTGTCTTTCCAGCCCCTGTCACCGCATGAACTAAAGTTGGCTCCTGCTTGTCTACTGCTTGAATCAGTCCCTCTGACACCTTCTCTTGAAAAGGAGTTAATTGACCACGCCATTTAAGAACATCTTGCTTCGGAAAATCCTCCTGCGGAAAATAGTATAAAGCTTGATCACTCCTGACTCGCTTCATCAGCAAGCACTCTCGACAATAGTAAGCACCGATGGGCAAATACCATTCCTCTGGAATAATACTATTACAACGTTGACAGAAAAGTTTCCCCTTCTCCTTTCTCATTGCTGGAAATTTCTCCGCCAACTGACGTTCCTCTTCTGTTAATTCATTCTCAGTAAACAAACGACCGAGATAATTTGGATTTACTTTCATACTTCTTTATTCGTAAAAACCTAGCGCTTTAGATGATTTTTTAGTACAATTAAATCATGGAATTTAGAACAATTAAAGAGGACGGACAAGTCCAAGAAGAAATCAAAAAATCCCGCTTTATCTGTCATGCCAAGCGTGTTTATAGCGAAGAAGAGGCTCGTGACTTCATTACCACCATCAAAAAAGAACACTACAAAGCGACGCATAACTGCTCTGCCTTCATTATTGGGGAACGTAGTGAAATCAAACGTACAAGTGATGATGGTGAGCCCAGTGGTACTGCTGGCGTTCCCATGCTAGGGGTACTAGAAAATCACAATCTTACTAATGTCTGTGTGGTAGTGACACGCTACTTTGGTGGCATTAAACTAGGTGCTGGAGGACTGATTCGTGCTTACGCCGGCAGTGTCGCCTTAGCTGTCAAAGAAATTGGCATCATTGAAATAAAGGAACAAGCTGGCATTACTATTCAAATGTCTTACGCTCAGTATCAAGAGTACAGTAACTTCCTTAAAGAACATAATCTCATGGAACTGGATACAAACTTTACAGATCAAGTCGATACGATGATTTATGTTGATAAAGAAGAAAAAGAAACTATTAAAGCTTCACTTGTGGAATTTTTTAATGGAAAAGTCACTTTAACTGATCAAGGTTTACGCGAAGTTGAGGTTTCTGTAAACCTAGTGTAAATAATAGATAATACAGTGTTTCACTGATATTTTCACTGCTACTTTAATTAGCAACATAAAAAGATGCTTGCCAAGACCTACTAGAAAATGATTCAATTAAAAAAGAAAACAGATATCGTTCCACTTTATACATATTTACTAGAATTAGCCTATCACAATCGCTTAAAAATTAATGGCTTAGACCTGTGATATAAAAAAATCCTATCACTTCGATAGGATTTCTATATTTTACAAATGGTATAGATAGCGTTATACTAGAGATATCTTATACAAAGAGGTATTCATATGTCTATTTATAACAACATTACTGAACTAATCGGTCAAACTCCGATTGTTAAACTCAACAACATTGTGCCAGAAGGTGCTGCAGATGTCTATGTAAAACTTGAAGCATTTAACCCTGGTTCTTCTGTAAAAGACCGTATTGCTCTTAGCATGATTGAAAAAGCTGAACAAGACGGTATTCTGAAACCTGGTTCTACTATTGTTGAAGCAACAAGTGGAAACACTGGTATTGGACTTTCATGGGTAGGGGCTGCTAAAGGGTATAAAGTTGTTATCGTTATGCCTGAAACTATGAGTGTGGAACGACGTAAGATTATCCAAGCCTATGGTGCTGAACTCGTCCTCACTCCTGGTAGCGAAGGAATGAAAGGTGCTATTGCTAAGGCTCAAGAAATCGCTGCTGAACGTGATGGTTTCCTTCCTCTTCAATTTGACAACCCAGCTAATCCAGAAGTACACGAAAGAACAACAGGAGCTGAGATACTAGCTGCTTTCGGTAAAGATGGATTAGATGCCTTTGTTGCTGGAGTGGGTACCGGTGGAACGATTTCTGGTGTTTCTCATGCACTCAAATCAGCAAATTCAAACATTCAAGTTTATGCAGTGGAAGCTGATGAATCTGCTATTCTATCTGGTGAAAAACCTGGTCCTCACAAAATTCAAGGTATATCAGCTGGATTTATTCCTGATACACTTGATACAAAGGCTTATGATGGTATCGTTCGTGTAACGTCAGACGATGCTCTAGCACTAGGCCGTGAAATTGGTGGAAAAGAAGGTTTCCTTGTAGGGATTTCTTCAGCTGCAGCTATCTACGGAGCCATCGAGATTGCCAAAAAATTAGGTACAGGTAAAAAAGTCCTTGCTCTAGCACCAGATAACGGTGAACGTTATCTCTCTACAGCACTCTATGAATTTGAAGTTTAGTCTCCTAAATACAATTGGCCCTTATTATAGGGCTTTTTATTTTGGCTCTATAATATTTGTAGTGGGTAACCCCCTATGGATATTATGGAGCCTTT
>NZ_DXLC01000296.1:0-1661 GCF_019414905.1 Streptococcus sp.
TATTTGCTGGTCTAGAAAAGGCAAAAGCAATAGCCTGCACAATATTGGCAAAAATCAAAGCGCCAATCATCCAGCTGTCATTCCTTATGAAAGAAATAGCCAGACAAAGAATCCCACAAACAAGGTCTGTCGCCATTAAAATCCTACGACGAGAAAAACGGTCTGATATAACTCCACCAAAGGGATTTACGAGAATAGATGTGACGAGTTCAGAAATCTGATACATTCCTAAAACTGTCTGTCCGATAGTCCCCATGGAAGCCAACCAGACACTATTTCCATAATCATAGAGCATATTTCCTATCTTGTTAACAGCTCCGCGACTAATCAACTGTACTGCATAGCGATTCATATAAAAACTCCTCTCAAATTTTGAAACTATTGTATCAAAACTGAAAGGAGCTTTTTATTTTTTCCCTTATTTGGGAAAATTAATCTTTGACAAATTTTTCGTAGTGTTCCTGATAGTAGGCTACTTGCTCTGGAAGACATAGTAGGTCAAAAATATGCATGGCTTCTTGCATCTGCTTACAGCCTTCTTTACACTGTCCTTTTTGATATAAGGCAAAGCCTTTTAGGTAATGTAAAATATTTCGTTCATACAGACTAATGTTTTTGCCAATAATCTTTTCTGTATAAGTCTCAAAATAGCTTGCATTGTCAAAAGAAAAATGCTCTAAACAATGCTGGTAACAATTGAGGGCCAAAATCAACACTAATCTCTTATGGCGACCAATCTCTTGGTAAAATTCCTCCCTCTCCATAACTTCTCTACCAATCCGAGTGACATAGTCTACATCGTAGAAACTATAGAGATTACCGAAAAGAATCAACTCATACATGGTCCATTCTTCTGTTTTAAAGAGATAATCTGCTACCTTATCCAAATCATCCTGCTTCATCTCATAACTCGAATCTCTTTGACAAATCAGACCCTGTAGCAAAATCCAGTTCAGCTCAAAATATAGGGGATTTGTCGAACTCTTAGCCTTTTCAAGTTGTTCTTCTTGAAGCTTTTGAAAACCTGCAATATTATTTGAGTAGTAAAGCGGAATAATTTGTCCCATCATGGCAACATGTTCATGATTATGGAAATCCCTAGCCTTATCCATGAAATTTTCGATTGTTACATGAATGTTATCCAAAATCTCAAAGAAACGTGAGACTGCTAGATCAGACTCCCCAAGCTCAAAGCGAGATAACTGGGAGGTAGAACAAGACTCTCCTGCGGCCTCCTTTAAAGAATAATTTCCACTTGTCCGAAATTCACGAAATACTTTTCCAAGATGTTCCATCTTTACACCTGCTCTGATAATTCTTCCCATTCAAGCATGGCTTCTTCCTGACGATGGCTTATTTTGTCCAACTCAGCCTGCAATTCCATGAGTTTGCCGGCATCGTTTGTTTCCAACATTTGTTCAGAAATGACTTGGCTTTGACTTTCTAGCTCTTCAATTTCAGCTTCTAGATTTTCGATTTGTCGCATGAGTTTGCGAGCTTCTTTTTGACTTTCTTTCTGAGCTTGATAGTCATTAACTGAGCTTGCTTCTTTTGCTTGATTGCTGGTTGAAGCTTCCTCAGTTTGAATCATTTCTACTTCTGCTTTCTTCTCAACATAGTAGTCGTAGTCTCCAAGGTAAAGAGTCGAACCCTTCTCAGAC
>NZ_DXLC01000297.1:0-2338 GCF_019414905.1 Streptococcus sp.
GGTCATTGATACCCTTAATCCAGCGCAACAGATTATCAAAATCGTTGATGAGGAACTGACAGCCGTTTTAGGTTCTGATACGGCAGAAATTATCAAGTCACCTAAGATTCCTACAATCATCATGATGGTTGGTTTGCAGGGGGCTGGTAAAACAACTTTTGCTGGTAAATTGGCCAACAAACTTAAGAAAGAAGAAAATGCTCGTCCTTTGATGATTGCGGCGGATATTTATCGTCCAGCTGCCATTGACCAGTTGAAAACACTTGGACAACAGATTGATGTGCCTGTCTTCGCTCTTGGAACAGAAGTACCAGCTGTTGAGATTGTACGTCAAGGTTTGGAACAAGCCCAAGCCAATCATAATGACTATGTCTTGATTGATACGGCGGGTCGTTTGCAGATTGATGAGCTTCTCATGAATGAGCTTCGTGACGTGAAAGCACTAGCTCAACCAAATGAAATTCTGCTTGTTGTTGATGCCATGATTGGTCAAGAAGCGGCCAATGTTGCGCGTGAGTTTAATGCTCAGTTGGAAGTGACTGGGGTCATCCTTACCAAGATTGATGGCGATACTCGTGGTGGTGCTGCTCTATCTGTTCGTCACATTACTGGAAAACCAATCAAGTTCACTGGTACAGGTGAAAAGATTACGGACATCGAAACCTTCCACCCGGACCGTATGTCTAGCCGTATCCTTGGCATGGGGGATATGCTCACTTTGATTGAGAAAGCTTCTCAGGAATACGATGAGCAAAAAGCCCTTGAAATGGCTGAGAAGATGCGTGAAAACACCTTTGATTTCAATGATTTCATTGATCAGTTGGATCAGGTGCAAAACATGGGGTCGATGGAAGACTTGCTCAAGATGATTCCAGGTATGGCCAACAATCCAGCCCTTCAAAACATGAAGGTGGATGAGCGCCAGATTGCGCGCAAACGTGCCATTGTTTCTTCTATGACGCCTGAAGAGCGTGAAAATCCAGATTTGTTAAATCCAAGCCGTCGTCGTCGTATTGCCGCAGGTTCTGGAAATACATTTGTCGAAGTCAATAAATTCATTAAAGACTTTAACCAGGCTAAACAACTCATGCAAGGTGTTATGTCTGGCGACATGAACAAGATGATGAAGCAGATGGGAATCAATCCAAACAACCTTCCTAAAAATATGCCAAATATGGGAGGAATGGATATGTCTGCCCTTGAAGGAATGATGGGACAAGGTGGTATGCCTGACCTGTCAGCTCTCGGAGGAGCAGGAATGCCAGATATGAGTCAGATGTTTGGTGGCGGACTCAAAGGTAAAATTGGTGAATTTGCTATGAAACAGTCCATGAAACGCATGGCTAACAAAATGAAAAAAGCGAAGAAGAAACGTAAGTAAGACAAGGGAAGGCCGCAGGGCTTTCCTTTTTTAAAATGAGCACTTCCGTAATTGGAAATGCTCGTTTTTTGATGTGTTTAGACTCTTATACTCAATGAAAATCAAAGAGCAAACTAGGAAACTAGCCGCAGGCTGCTCAAAACACTGTTTTGAGGTTGTGGATAGAACTGACGAAGTCAGTAACCATATCTACGGCAAGGCGATGTTGACGTGGTTTGAAGAGATTTTCGAAGAGTATTAGTCTTTATTTTCGTATGGCAAGATCAAGTTCAAGATGGTTCCTGTCATGGCTGATAGGGCAGTACCTGAAAGTGTAACTGGACCAAGTTTAAGGATAGCTCCTCCAAGTCCAAGGACCAACATAGCACTTGCGATGATGAGGTTTCGCATTTGAGCGAAATCAACACGTTCTTTAATCAAAACTTTCAAACCGTTGCTGGCGATAACTCCATAGAGAAGGATTGACATACCACCAAGTACAGTTGACAAAGAGCCAAAAAAGGAACCAAAATGGTTCCTAAAACTATTATTAGTTACTTGCTCCAGATGTAGCGTCTGCGCCACCACCGTGGCCTCCATCATCACCTGAATCAGAAGCTCCAGATGTGGCATCTGCGCCACCGTGTCCTCCAGCAGGAGCTGCAGCATTTCCACCAACTAGACGTTGACCAGTTGTATTGAGGTACCAGTCAAGCCATGGTTGGAAATTAAAGATGATTTCATTGATTCCAGCATATGAACCATCTGGATAGTACATTGCTTGGTAATTATGGGTATTAATAACGCCTTCTGGTGTTCCTGGCACAATTGTACGGACATATTCTTGATCCCCGTTACGCAATACGCCGACAACCCATTCAACGTTTTTCATTCTAGAATCTGGCAATGTACCGTGTACTGTTCCTAATCTATTTCCTGATTGAGCACGTACACGTTTACCAAACATTGTATCTGGAT
>NZ_DXLC01000297.1:2348-3159 GCF_019414905.1 Streptococcus sp.
GGATCTTGGTGTGCGTTATTAAAGTACAAGAATTGATTATTATCATCTGCAAATGTCAACTCAAATGGCATTGCTTTCAAGAACATGTCAATTTGGTTAACTGTCAAGATACCGTGGTCTAATTTAACGTAAGTATCTCCAGAAACAGCTCCAACAAGTTCAGCTGCTTTTTCTACCCATTCAGGATCGTCTGGATCAACACCTTGAATGGTAGTTGCAATTGAATTTGTACAATATAAATCTTCTGGTGCAATTGGTTTTGGTTTTTTCAATTTTGAAACGACTCCCACATATTTTACAAAGTTGTCCAAGCATGTTTCAAGGAAATTAATAGTTCCTTCATTTGTGATATTGCCCTCATCGTCGAAAGCTTCTTTGGCTTTACCAAGAAGGAATTCATTTCCTGGAAGTGTGTAGGCATTGACACCTGGAGCGTCAAGAATCTTACGAAGGTGAACTTGGGCACGAGAAGTACCTTGGTCGTAGTAAGAAGCTCCCACAATCATGACTGGCTTGTTTTCAAATGGATGAACTTCGTATGAAAGCCATTCAAGAACAGATTTTAGGGAAGCTGAGATTGTGTGGTTGTGTTCAGGAGTAGCGATGATAACACCATCAGCACGAGTAATTTTGTTATATAAATAACGTAATTGGAAACTTTCGTCCCATTTTTCGTCTTGGTTAAACATTGGAACTTCGTCAATTTCGAGGACTTCTAATTCAAATTTGAGTTTGAAGTGACGACGGATGAATTCTAAGAGTTTACGGTTATATGATTGATCGTAGTTTGATCCTACAAGTCCAACAAATT
>NZ_DXLC01000298.1:0-3442 GCF_019414905.1 Streptococcus sp.
GACTATCCTCTACTTCATTTTACCAGCTTATTAAAAAAAGCAACGCTTATGCGCTACTTTTAGTTGTTTTCATAGTTGGAAGAATGAGCATTTTATCATTTGAAATATCCTTCTCCACTTTGATCCATTTGTCTCGTATTCCCTACTTCCGTTTTCGCGCAATCAAATGGATTGGAGTTCCTTCAAAAACAAAGGCCTTGCGAATTTGGTTCTCCAAGAAACGGAGGTATGAGAAGTGCATCAGTTCTTCTTCGTTAACAAAGACCACAAAAGTTGGCGGCTTGGTTGCCACTTGTGTCGCATAGAAGATCTTGAGGCGTTTCCCTTTGTCGGTCGGTGTTGGGTTGATGGCAATGGCATCCATAATCACATCGTTCAAGACAGCTGATGGAATACGTGTGTTTTGACTTTCACTGATTTGCTTAATCATCTCAGGAAGTTTGTGGAGACGTTGCTTGGTCAAGGCTGATACAAAGATAATCGGTGCGTAAGGCAGGTATTGGAACTGCTCACGGATATCTTCTTCCCAATTTTTCATAGTATGGTTGTCTTTTTCAAGTGTATCCCACTTGTTGACCACGATAATCATCCCTTTACCAGCTTCATAGGCAAATCCTGCGATACGCTTGTCGTATTCACGAATGCCTTCTTCCGCATTGATGACCATTAAGACCACATCTGAACGGTCAATAGCACGCATGGCACGCATGACAGAGTATTTCTCGGTATTTTCATAAACCTTACCAGACTTACGCATACCAGCCGTATCAATCATGGTAAACTCTTGACCATCTGTATCTGTAAAGTGGGTATCAATAGCGTCACGAGTTGTTCCAGCAACTGGACTGGCAATGACACGGTCTTCTCCCAAGATAGCATTGATCAAGCTTGATTTTCCAACATTGGGACGACCAATCAAGCTAAACTTAATGACATCTGGATTTTCTTCTTCATATTCATTTGGAAGATTTTCTACGATGGCATCTAGCACATCCCCTGTACCGATACCATGGACAGATGAGATAGGCAGGGGTTCACCCAAACCGAGAGCATAGAAATCATAGATATCATTTCGCATCTCAGGGTTGTCCACCTTGTTAACCGCGAGGATAACTGGTTTGTGGGTCTTATAAAGCTTACGGGCTACGTATTCGTCCGCATCGGTAATTCCTTCCTTACCAGACACGACAAAGACGATAACATCTGCTTCTTCCATGGCAATTTCTGCCTGGTGCTTGATTTGTTCCATGAAAGGAGCATCGACATCATCGATTCCTCCTGTATCAATCATGCTAAAAGAGCGATTGAGCCACTCACCCGTTGCATAGATACGGTCACGTGTCACTCCTTCGACATCTTCTACAATGGAGATTCGCTCACCAGCGATCCGATTAAATAGGGTTGATTTCCCAACATTGGGACGTCCTACAATGGCAATAGTTGGTAGGGCCATAATTTCTCACTTTCTACAATAACTTCTTCTGTTCAAGATTTTTTCTAGTTGAGCTTGGTTCAGCTTGACCGAACTGTTCTGCTAGGCGCTGACTCCAGCTTGTGGTCGCACGCGCTCCAGCATAGTCGGCCTGTACACGATCATAAGCTTGGATTGCCTCAGTTGACTGTTCTTGGTATTCTTCCTCAAAGACAACATTCTCTAGTGGCAGTCTTGGTTTCACATCATGATTTTGATTTGGCACACCTAGTGCCATCCCAAAGACAGGATAGGTGTAGTCAGGCAGGTTAAAGAGCTCTGCCACTTCTGCTGACTTGTACCGCACCAAGCCAATAATGACACCACCATAGCCCAAGCTTTCAGCTACCAGCAGGGCATTTTGTCCAGCAAGAGCCGCATCGACTGAACTAATCAAGAGACCTTCTACACCTTGAGGTTGGAAAGTATCAGTATGAAGCTGGGCTCCCTTTTCTGCACGGTTCAAATCTCCGACAAAGAGAAGGAAAACAGCTGACTGGCGAATGGCTTCTTGAGGTACCAATTCATACAGAGCATCTTTCTTCTCTTGACTTCGTACCACAATCACAGAGTAGGATTGAAAATTCTTCCAAGACGAAGCCATTTGAGCCGCTGTCAGGATTTCAGTCAAGTCTTCCTGAGGAAGGGCTTGCTCCTTAAATCTGCGCACTGAAGTGTGAGCCTTCATTAATTTGATTGTTTCTGTCATCGACGGTTTACTCCTTCTAAACGAGTCTCCTCAGCCAAATAACGGATGCGCTCCATGACGCGTCTGGCTTCCCAGGTTTCGTCATTTCCATGTTTCCCTTTAGCGAAATGCTGTTCCAATTCTTCAAAGTTGAAGTTGGAGGTGAAAAAGGTCGGTAAATTTTCCTGCATCCGATATTGAAGAATGACTTGCAGGATTTCATCACGTACCCAAGCTGTTGATTGCTCGGCACCAATATCATCTAAAATCAGGACTTCAGACAGTTTTATCTCATCTACCAAAGTCTTGACATTACCATCACCGATAGCATTTTTGACATCAATGACAAAGCTAGGATAGTGGAGGAGAGTTGATGAAACACCACGTTTTTCTGATAAATCATGGGCTAAGGCAGCCACCATGAAACTTTTGCCCACACCAAAATCTCCATATAGGTAAAGACCTTTTCGAATAGCTGGATATTGCTCCACGAAGGCTAATAACTTTTCAAAAACTGGCAAACGACCCAAATCATCCAAGTCAACTTGAGCTAAACTAGCTTGCTTGAGACTGGCTGGCAGATTGATTAACTTGAGACGGTTCTTAATAGCCGCTTCTTTTTCAGCTGCGATTAGTTCGGGAGTTTCTTCATAAGAAACATCCGCATAGCCATGATTCATAACCAAAATAGGCTTGTAGCCTTTGGCAATATAATCCGTATCACCACGAAGAAACTTGTCTCTCTCGGTGATGTATTGATTAAACTTGGAGATACTGCGATTTAATTCCTCTGGAGTCAAGGATTCTTGCTGGATAAAGGCCGCAACATCAGGGTCCTTCATGATTTTCTGGACCAAATCTTGATAATGAAAACGGCTAGGTTGACGTTTGAGTACGTCTCCGACACTTTCCATCTAATCTCCTCCTTTTTCTAATCGAGCTAATAGTTCTTGTTTCTTACGTTCTAGTTCCAGACGAGTTTCCTCGCTGGTTTCATTCTTATAATCTGGATTGCTCCACTTGGGTACATTGGACTTGGTAGGACTCGGTTTACTAGTCTTTTGAGCCTGACTTTTCTGCCCTCGCTCACGAATGCGAAGAACTGCCTCTTCTGCCGAATGAATTTTTTGATAGGCATAGTCATTGGCTACCTTCATGGCATATTTCTCATTGATATTTGCCGAATCTACCTTGTTAAAGGTCAATAAGAGAATGATATTGATGACTTCGTCCAGCAAGCCCAAGCCAGCCATCTGTTGCCTGTCTCTTATACACATCTGACG
>NZ_DXLC01000299.1:0-1391 GCF_019414905.1 Streptococcus sp.
GCTAAATGTCATGTTTATCATGTGACATTTGACAATGTAAAAGCGCTTCCAAATATTCTACAATAGAGTCAAATAAAGGAGGTGTAGCAAAATGAAATATCTCATTTTAGTCAGTCATGGTGGATTGGCAGAAGGACTAAAAACATCGCTAGCTATGTTTGCTGGTGACAAGATGAATCAGGTCATCGCAGTTGGACTTAAAGAAGGAAAATCGGTCGATGACTTTGCAGTTGATTTTAGAGAGAGCATTTCAGAATTGACAGCAGATGATTCTGTGCTGGTCTTGGCAGACATTGTAGGTGGTAGTCCATTAACCACTGCAGCCACGGTTCTAGAAAAAGCTGGAAAGCTAGATGGAGCTTTGATTCTTGGTGGGATGAACCTCACCATGGCCCTGACAGCAGTTGGGATGAAGGATGTGTTGGATGGAGACGATATGTCAGCAACTATCTTATCAGAAGCACAGTCTGCACTACAACCTTTTGAAGTTTCAGCCACTAGTGCTGAAGAAGATGATGACGATATTTAATAGGGAGGTACCTTATGGTAGTAACATTTGTACGGATTGATGACCGCATGATTCACGGTCAAACAGTCACACGCTGGGCAAAAGAAAAACCATGTGATGGTTTGATTGCCGTAAACGATGCAGCAGCATCAAACAAGGTTTTGATCCAAGCTTACAAAGGCGCATCAGACAAGAAAACCTTTGTATGGACAAAAGAAGCCTTTAAAGAAAAGTCAGCAAAAGTAACGGAATCTGACAGTCGGTACTTCTTGATTACCAAAAACCCAATCGATATGAAGGAAATTTTGGTGGATCAAGGTTTTGTCCCAGGTGATGTCAGAGAAATCATCGTTGGCCCTGCAAATGATAGACCTGGTGCAGTGAAATTGGGCAATAACCAATCCATCACCCAGGAAGAAGCAGAAGCCTTTCAGGCTATTCAAGCAGCAGGATATAAGGTGAAATTCCAATTGTTGCCGGATGTTTCAATTGGTTACTGGGATGATTTCAAATCTAAATTTGGTTTTTAAACCTAACAGTTTTATTAGTTAGGTAAATAAATTTACAAACAAAAGGAGCGTTTGTTATGACAATTTCATGGATTCAAGCAATCTTGCTTGCAGTTTTCGCCAGCTTGTCTTCAATGCCTGGTATGGGAGGTTCCAGTATCGGGAACTATACACTCGGTCGTCCCTTGATCGGTGGGTTGATCTCAGGTTTAATTCTTGGAGATGTGACAACCGGTATCATGGTCGGGGTTGCCCTTCAAGTCGTTTATATCGCCTTGGTAACACCTGGTGGTACCGTATCTGCCGATGTGCGGGCTATCTCTTATATCGGAATTCCTCTTTCTATCTTATTTGTTCATGCCAACAATATCACG
>NZ_DXLC01000003.1:0-1360 GCF_019414905.1 Streptococcus sp.
AGTCCGCAAGTTAGTGATCACTATGGCTTGAATGCTATTTTAAACTGGAAATAATGACTGAAAAGAGGTTGGAATCATAACATTCCAGCCTTTTTTACTAGAGAAGCTACTAGAAATAGCCTAAATAAGTGAGACTACTGAAATGGAATAAAATATGGTATAATTGATAGGATAGATAGAATCGAGGATATTATGTCATTTACGAAATTTCAATTTAAAAACTATATTAGAGAAGCCTTGGAGGAGTTGAAATTTACAACTCCAACAGAGGTGCAAGACAAGTTGATTCCTATTGTTTTGGCAGGTCGTGACCTAGTTGGTGAATCAAAAACAGGTTCGGGTAAGACTCACACTTTCCTATTGCCGATTTTCCAGCAATTAGATGAAGCCAGCGATAGTGTTCAAGCAGTCATTACTGCACCGAGCCGTGAATTAGCTACTCAAATTTACCAAGCAGCCCGTCAGATTGCTACTCACTCAGAAGTAGAAGTTCGTGTAGTTAATTATGTGGGGGGGACAGATAAGGCTCGCCAGATTGAGAAATTGGCAAGTAACCAGCCTCATATTGTTATCGGAACGCCAGGTCGTATCTACGACTTGGTTAAATCTGGTGACCTAGCTATTCACAAGGCTAAGACCTTTGTGGTCGATGAGGCAGATATGACCTTGGATATGGGATTCTTAGAAACTGTTGATAAGATTGCTGGAAGTCTTCCAAAAGACCTGCAATTCATGGTCTTCTCAGCGACTATTCCACAAAAACTGCAACCATTCTTGAAAAAATACTTGTCAAATCCTGTTATGGAGAAAATCAAGACCAAAACGGTCATTTCTGATACCATTGATAATTGGTTGATTTCGACCAAGGGTCGTGACAAGAATGCTCAAATTTACCAATTGACCCAGTTGATGCAACCGTATTTGGCAATGATTTTTGTTAACACTAAAACGCGTGCTGATGAATTGCATTCATATCTGACTGCTCAAGGCTTGAAGGTGGCAAAAATCCATGGGGATATTGCCCCTCGTGAACGCAAGAGAATCATGAATCAGGTAAAAAATCTGGATTTTGAGTACATTGTCGCAACAGATTTGGCAGCGCGTGGAATTGATATTGAAGGTGTCAGCCATGTCATCAATGATGCCATTCCGCAAGATTTGTCCTTCTTTGTTCACCGTGTTGGTCGTACTGGAAGAAATGGCCTACCAGGTACAGCTATTACCCTTTATCAGCCAAGTGACGACTCGGATATCCGTGAGTTGGAGAAATTGGGAATCAAGTTTACTCCTAAGATGGTCAAAGACGGGGAATTTCAAGATACTTATGACCGTGCCCGTCGTGCCAACCGTGAGAAAAAAC
>NZ_DXLC01000030.1:0-6091 GCF_019414905.1 Streptococcus sp.
GTCCTTTCTCGAGCTTAGCTTTTCATCAACCCACTACAGTTGACAAAGAGCCAAAAAAGAAAGCTCATTTCTAAGCTTTCTTTGCAATCATTTTTTCTGCTTCTTGTTCTAAAAATAGTTCCAAGATTTTCTTTGTCAACGTAATCGCTACTGACAAGGTCAGAGAAACGATTAAATAATTAGCCACTAAGCCGTGATCTCCAACCAATGGCGGTTTTGTCAAGAATCCGTAATCCCCACCTGTTACCAAATTGACTACAAAAATCAAGGCATTTAATGCAAAGGTCATGAGAAAAATTCTTTTCACATCTAGCATTCTCGCATCGTATTGTCTCAAGAGATAAACCAGTGAGTTCCCCAAGAGAGCTAAGTGCCCAAAGATAAAGGACAAAATGGCAATATGTGGAAAAGGATAGGGATCTGGCACTGGATAAACAAAGGCAGCTAATGTCCCAAATGTTCCTAGTAATGCAAAATACTGCCTATATTTAGACTGACCAGGAAGCAAGAGCACCACAAACATAGCCATACGGCAATGGTAAAAGGGTAAACTTTCTGACAGTGGCATATGATTGACCCCATACCAACCATAAAGAAGGATTAACTGAACGGCCTGCAATATTTGGAAAAATCGTTGGTAAACCTTCTTTTCACGATAACGATAGGCTGTATAAAAGGTCAAGGCCAAGAGTGTAAATATACTGACATACCAATAAAGATCAAACTTGGGTGGCTCTGTTGCTTGGGTCGTAAAGAAAATATCCCATAAATTCATCTAGTATTCCTCATGATTCAAAATTTTCCTGCATTTTATTATACCATGCAATGTAAGAAAAATGGATTTAGAAATACGTAAATGTTTAACAAAATCACTTGCATTCATTTTCTAAACTTTCTACCAGCTTAGCTAAATTCATGGAGTTAGAGCCCTTGAGTAAGATTTGATCATTAGCTCCTAGACTTTCCTTGACCTGCTTAACTAGGTCTTCAAATTGGTCTTGGTTTTCTGTTTTCTTGAAGTAGTAAACGTGGCCGATTGGGAACATTTGACTAGCCAATTGGGCCAATTCTGCAATGTCGTCTCCATAGAAAATCACGGTATCCAGCACATCTGGCGAGAGGCTCAAAATCAGCTGGTTATGGAGCTGAACTGACTGGTCACCAAGTTCCTTCATGTCCGCCAAGACAGCGATTTTTTTGCCACCTTCATTGGCTGGAATGGCAGAGAAAGTCTCTAAAATCAGCTTCATAGCAGTTGGATTGGCATTGTAAACATCTGATAAGATATCTGCTCCATTGGCTGCTTTCTTCCATTCGGTACGGTTACGCGTCAATTCAAGGTTTTGGAAAGCCTTATGAATTTGCTCCTCTGAAACCCCTTCTTGTAGGGCAACATAAGACGCAATCATGGCATTAGTGGCATTGTACTTACCAGTCACTGGCAAATCGAGGGCTTGTTCCAAGAAATTAGCCTTAAAGGTCAGACTGTCCTTGCGCTCAATCAAGTCTGTGATTTCCAGCTCTGCTCCTTGCCCAAAACGAACCACCTTTTTATCAGCTGGCAAGTAGTCCTCTACAATAGAGTCAGCCGGTGCCAAAAGCAAAGAACCCGATGCCATACCATCTGCAATTTGCATTTTTCCTTTAGCAATTTCAGAACGATCTTTGAAAAAGGCCAAATGAGCCTCTCCAACCAAGGTCACGATGGCTGTTTTTGGGTGAGCCAATTCAGACAAGAGATGAATATCTCCCAAGTGATCCTGTCCCATCTCCAAAACCAACTTTTCTGTCCCTTCAGGCATATGGAGAACTGTGTAGGGAAGGCCAATCTCGTTATTGTAGTTGCCTTGAGTTTTGTAGGTTTTGTAGGTTGTTGATAGCAAGTGTGCCAACATATCCTTGGTCGTTGTCTTACCATTTGAACCTGTAACTGCAAAGACATCAACAGCTGTTTTTTCAAGATAGTAGGCTGCTAGTTGCTGAAAGGCAGTCAGAACATCATCTACTAGAATGTAAGGATGATTTGCGACCTCTTTCTCAGACAAGGTTACAGCAGCGCCATTTTCAAAAGCTGTTTCGATAAAGTCGTGACCGTCACGCGCACCCTTGAGGGGCACAAATAAATCTCCAGTCCCAATCAATCGACTGTCAAACTCAGCCTTTTCTAACTGGGCGTCCGCAAAAAGACTAACATCATTTTTAGCTCCAACAGCTTGGGCAACTTCATGGATTGTTAATTTCATTTCTACTCCTTTAAAAAGGGTTGAAGTCCGAGAACTCTAGTCACCTTGCAGTGATGGTTCTGGCTCCTACCCTCTCTTTTATTTTTATAGCAAATGCGCTTCGCGCTTGTCAAAACTTTCCTTGGCAAGATCCACCAAACGCTCGATTAGTTCTGGGTAGCTGATTCCCATATTGTCCCAAAGTAGTGGGTACATAGACCACTGGGTGAAACCTGGCATGGTATTGAGTTCATTTAGGAAGATTTCTCCCTTATCTGTATAGAAGAAATCACAACGAGATAGACCTAAACCACCAATCGCACGGAAGGCAGTTTCTGCATTTTGACGCATGACAGCTACCACATCATTACTGATTTTAGCTGGGATATCCATGGTAATCTTGTTGTCAATATACTTGGCATCGTAGTCATAAAAGGCAACATCCTTGACTACTTCTCCTGGTAGCGTGCTTTTGACATCGTAGTTTCCTAGTAGACCAACCTCGATTTCACGGGCATTTACCCCTTGCTCTACCAAGACACGGCTGTCATATTGGAAGGCAAGTTCCAAAGCCTGACGAAGTTCTTCTTGATTTTCAGATTTGGAAATACCGACACTAGAACCCATGTTTGACGGCTTAGTGAAGACTGGATAAGTCAATTTTTCTTCCACTTCAGCGATTTTAGCAGTCACATCATCCCCTTCAACGATAGCCACATAAGGAACTTGGGCAATACCAGCAGATTCCAGAACACGCTTGGTCGTGATTTTATCCATGGCAAGACTAGATGACAAGATATTACAGCCGACATAAGGCATTTTCAAAACTTCAAGGAAACCTTGAACAGAGCCATCTTCTCCCATCGGACCGTGAAGAACTGGAAAGACAACTGCCCCTTCTTCGTAGATGGCACTTGGTACAACTTTCTTATCCCAATCAATGGTCGCATTGGTCATGAGACGGTCCTCTTGACCTGGAGTCTGACTAAATTCCTGCGTTTTGATAAAGTCACCTGACCGACTGATAAAGAAAGTCTTAACTGTGAAACGGTCGTAATTGACCGCACGCATGACACTTTCCGCTGAAAGGACAGAGACTTCGCGTTCCGCACTCCGTCCACCATATAAAAGAATAATCGTTTGTTTCATATTATTTGTCCTAATTCTACTAGAATACTCGCTCTTTAGTATATCATATTTGCTTGTTTTTTTAAAACTTGAACCTGATCCTACTCATCACACTATACAAAAAGAGGCCGATATGAACGATTTTCAGCCTCCTTAATTTTTTATAAATGAATGGAGTTCGTAAATTTGTCTACACTTACAACTCTGTTCGATTTTCAATAGCCCGTAACAGGGTCACTTCGTCCGCATACTCGATATCTGCTCCCACAGCGAGACCTCGTGCCAGGCGCGTAACCTTGATCCCAGCTGGCTTAAGTAAACGGGAAAGATACATGGAAGTCGCTTCCCCATCTGCTGTGGCATTGGTTGCTACGATTACTTCTGAAACTTCACTATCCATCAGACGAGTCATGAGACTCTTGAGATTGATATCGTCCGGACTGATACCATTCATAGGAGAAATAAGGCCATGCAGGACATGATAGAGTCCATGGTATTCCTGGATATTTTCCATGGCCGCCACATCCCGACTATCCTCTAGCACCAAAATCGTTGTCTGGTCACGACTTGAATCGGTACAGATAGAACAAGGATCGTCGTCTGTCAAACGTCCACAAATAGAACAGTAGGTCAATTCTCTCTTAGCAGAAAGGAGATTTTTTGCAAATTCATTGACATCATCATCAGACATCCCAATCGTATAAAAGGCCAGACGCGTAGCCGTCTTAATCCCGATACCTGGTAACTTAGAATAACTGTCAATCAGCTTAGCAATAGGTGTTGGATAAAGCATAATTTCCTTTCTAATTCATCGGATGGTATTTTTGATACAGATTGATAATGTCACGCGCAATAGACGGTCCTACACCATTTGTTAGATTGGTATTATGAGGAAAGACCACTGCAACAGCGATTTGGGGATTATCAGATGGGGCATAGGCCACCGCATTGGTATTGGTTGCTTGCTGACCATCTGCCACATAGCTTTCGGCTGTACCCGTTTTTCCGCTAATGGATACCAAGGCACCATTTGAAAAGGCACGTCCAGTTGTCAATCCACTAGTCCCATGTGCAACCTGATAAAAACCTTGATGCAAGACACTCATATCGGAGTCGGATATATTGACCTTATTCATCTCTGTCGGTTGCAGTTGCTGAATCAAGTCGCCTAGTCCTCCCTTATCATTATTTCCATAAATGCCTTCAACAATACGAGGAGCCACACGAACACCATCATTTGCAATAGTTGCTACATACTGAGCCAACTGCATCGGCGTATAGTTATCAAACTGCCCAAAGGCATTGGTGATGTAATTAGCAAAGCTATACTCTTTGGGAACAAATCCAGTAGATTCATCTGGTAGGTCAATTCCGGTCGCAGCCCCCAAGCCATATTCGCCAAAGGTCGCACGAAGTTTTCCCATAGCTGTTTCCAAATTGCTGGTTCCAACAAACATATTTGGTTGATAGGTCTGGCCCATGATTCCAAGAGCGGTTTGAACCATGTAAGCATTAGATGAATACTCCAAGGCTTCCACAGCTGTAATAGGAAAAGATCCATATGCCAATTTATACCAAGAATAAATTGGAGCTGAACCTTGGAAAACAATAGGCTGATCTGTTAAGGTTTGGTTTCCTGATAAAACACCATTTTCCCAACCTGAGCTGATGGTAGCGGCCTTAACTACTGACCCTGGGACAAAGACATTGGTTACCGTTCCCAAGGAATCAGGCGTCAAGTCTCCCGTTTTCAGGTCATGTTTGAGTCCTGACATAGACAAAACAGCACCTGTTTTGGGGTTAAGGGCGACTGCATACACACCCTCAGAATACTTGGCTCCACCATTTCCTAGCTCGGAATTGAAATAACTTTTCAGCAAAGCATCCACGCTATCTTGGAAGGCCAAATCAATGGTCAGCTTGATATTGTTCCCCTTACTACCTTCCTCAATTGTATCCACGCTTTCCATATTGCCATATTTATCCAGATGGATTTCTTTTACCGAGCGTTTTCCTTGTAAGGTCTCTTCATATTGCTTTTCCAAATAGGAGGTTCCAACACGGTCATTTAGAGAATAGCCTTTTTTAAGATAGGCTTCTGCTTCTTCCGCTGGGAGACCAGCTTTTTCACTGGATACACTCCCTACTATAGAAGAAAGGGAAGTTTCCAAAATCTTTCGATCCCAAGAAGTAGAAATACTAATGCCAGGCATCTCCTTTGAAATAGAGGCAATAACAGCTACCTGAGAATCATTTAGAGGATCTGTCGCAATGGTTCCTGTCGCAAAGTTTCCAACAGCATTTAACTGACTAAAAAGATAGATTTCTTTCTTTTCATCCTCTGTATAGTTTAGTTGACTTGTTGGGACACTATCGACCGCATTGTTATACAGTTCTGATTCGGATAGGCGATTGCCATCTGAATCCAAGCGTTTCTCACTTGGGAGAGCTTCCACTGTTTTTTTATAGATTTCAGGATCAGCCAAATAGTAATCAGCCAGCTGGCGTTCTGTCAAATTTGGCGAACTGATGCTCACATAAGTCAGTAACTTTTTAGCTATTTCTTTTAAGTCTGTAGCCGTCATTTTATTGCTACGCGTAAAGGAAACAACCTGCTTTAACGTATTTTCTACCAAAGGTTTTCCACTAGCATCATAGATTTCCCCACGGGCAGAACTGGTTGTGACCTTGGTCTGACTAGCTGAGGCTAGCTTTTTTTCATAAAAATCCTTGTTCAAAAC
>NZ_DXLC01000300.1:0-2880 GCF_019414905.1 Streptococcus sp.
TTCCAAGCTAGGGTTGCACACTTAATTCGTTGAGGGAATTTGGCAACACCTGACAAGAAGGCTGCGTCTCCAAGACTATCTTGTCTGTCATCTTTTTGCCCTTGAACCATTTCAGAAAAAATGGTAGCAAGTTCTAAGATTTCTTGCTTGGTCTTGCCTAAAACGGCATCTGTCATCATACTCGCAGAGGCAGTTGAGATAGTACAACCCGAGTTTAGAAAAGCAATATCTTCCAAACGGTCCTCTGCATCAAACTTGACAGAGAGATTGATAACATCTCCACAGGTCGGATTGTTGAGACTGATTTGCTCAGCGTCTTCCAACTTCCCTTGATGATGTGGATTTTTCGAATGATCCGCTACCACTGCCATATAGAGGCTATCTAGTTTAGAAAGTGCCATTGAAAAACTCCTTTGTCTTTTGTAAGGCATCGACTAGCTTGTCGCAATCTGCCTTGGTATTGTAGATATAAAAACTTGCACGAGCTGTAGCTGGAACGTCCAAATACTGAAGCAAGGGTTGGGCACAATGGTGACCAGCACGAACAGCCACTCCTTCATAATCCAGAGCCGTCGCAAGATCGTGCGGATGAAGGTCGCCTAGGTTAAAGGCAATGACACCTGACCGTTGAGCCAAGTCCTGTGAACCATAAATGGTCAATCCTTCAATCTCCTGCAGTTTTGGATAGACGTATGCGATCAATTCCTGTTCATGGGCTTCAATGGCATCCATACCAATCTTTTCCAGATAATCCACTGCCGCAGCAAGTCCGATTGCACCAGCCATATTTGGAGTTCCTGCCTCGAATTTCCAAGGCAACTCCTTCCAGCTAGCAGATTGTTCATAAACGAAATCAATCATCTCACCACCAAATTCAACTGGTGACATTTGCTCCAGATACTTTTCTTTGCCGTAAAGAACACCGATACCAGTTGGGCCAGCCATCTTGTGACCTGAAAAGGCAAAGAAGTCCACATCCAAGTCCTGAACATCAATCTTCATATGAGGCGTAGACTGAGCACCATCCACCACCATGATAGCTCCAACTTGATGGGCTAATTGGGTGATTTCTTTGATTGGATTGACCACACCCAGAACATTTGAGGCGTGAGCTAGGCAGACAAATTTGACCTTATAAGTCAATTTAGCCCTCAAATCATCCATATCCAAGGTTCCATCCTTGAGATAGACATAAACAAGCTCCGCTCCAGTCTTGCGGCAGGCTTCCTGCCAAGGAATGATATTAGAATGGTGTTCCATGACGGAAATCAAGACCTGGTCTCCCTCAGCCAAGACTTCCTCAGCATAACGCGCTACCCAGTTAAGACTGGTTGTCGTTCCTCTAGTAAAGAGAACTTCCTTTGTTGACCCTGCATTGATAAACTTACGAATGGTTTCACGAGCTGCCTCATAAGAAGCTGTCGCCCTTTCTGCCAAGGTATGAACGCCACGATGAACATTAGCATTGTCGTTCTCATAGTAGCGGTTAATCGTTTCCAGAACTGCTAGTGGTTTTTGTGTCGTCGCGGCATTGTCCAAATAAACCAATGGTTCATCATTAACAATCTGGTCTAAAATTGGAAAATCCTTGCGAATCACTTCTACATCTAACATAGCCTACCCCTTAGCGTTTTGACAATTTTTCTTCGATAGTTGCAATCATTTCATCACGAACTTCCTTGACTGGAATCTCAACGATAACAGATCCAAGGAAACCACGAACAACCAAGCGTTCTGCAGTTGCCTTATCCAAGCCACGGCTCATGAGGTAGTACATATCTTCTGGATCTACCTGACCGATAGAAGCCGCGTGTCCTGCAGTTACGTCATTTTCATCAATCAAAAGAATTGGATTAGCATCTGAACGAGCCTGGTCTGAAAGCATGAGAACACGACTTTCTTGTTGCGCATCTGCTCCCTTGGCACCCTTGATAATGTGACCAATACCATTGAAGGTTAAGGTTGCTTTTTCAAGAATAACCCCATGTTGTAGGATATTTCCGATTGAGTTGCAACCATAGTTAGTTACTCGGGTATCAATCCCTTGTACCTGACGGCCACTTGAAAGAGCTACCACTTTAAGGTCCGCATGGCTACCATTTCCAATCAAGTCGCTATCAAAGTCCGCAACGACGTTTCCTTCGTTCATGACACCGATTGCCCAGTCAATGCTTGCATCGTTGCCTAATTTACCACGACGGCTAATGTAAGCAGTGACGTTTTCACCTAGACGGTCAATCGCAGCAAACTTCACTTGCGCACCAGAACGTGCAATTACTTCTACTGTGATATTAGCAGTTGCTTTGGCACTTCCTTCACCGCGTGATTCTAAACGTTCCAGATAACTAATCTTAGAGTTTTTACCAGCGATAATCATAATATGCTTGTTAAACGGCACATCACTATCGCTGTCTTGATAGAAAATTCCTTCGATTGGTTCTTTAATCTCAACATTATCAGGAATGTAGAGAACAGCACCACTATTGAAATAAGCAGTATGGTAGGCTGCTAATTTGTCATCGTCATACTTAACAGATGACATGAAGAATTCCTCAATAAGCTCTGGAATTTCTTCTAAAGCTGAGTGGAAGTCTGTAAAGACGACACCCTGTTCAGCTAACTCAACTGGAGTTTGCTCAAAAACAGTTTGAGTTCCTACTTGCACCAACTTCAAGTGGTTATCTAGTGCAGTGAAATCTGGAACATTTGCTGATGGCTCGCTTTCTGTAATCGTTCCATCACCCAGATTCCAACGGTGGAATTTGACACGCTCAATAACTGGTAATTCTAAACTCTCAATCTTATCAAAAGCTTTTTGACGGAGTTCAGCCAACCAGCTTGGTTCAGCGTGCATTTCTGAAAAAAGTTTAATAGTTTCTT
>NZ_DXLC01000301.1:0-1092 GCF_019414905.1 Streptococcus sp.
AGTTCTGGCTTCACAACAACTGGAGCAACCATTTTAAATGATGTTTCTGTCTTAAGTCGTTCTCTTCTATTTTGGAGGAGTTTTACCCACCTCATCGGAGGGATGGGGGTACTGGTTTTTGCCCTAGCTATTATGGACAATTCTAAAAATAGTCACCTAGAAGTTATGAAGGCTGAGGTTCCAGGACCAGTATTTGGTAAGGTTGTGTCTAAGCTAAAAAATACAGCCCAAATCCTTTACATCCTCTACCTGGCTATGTTTGCCCTCTTTGTGGTTATTTATTACCTTGCTGGTATGCCACTCTACGATAGTTTTGTTATCGCTATGGGTACTGCTGGTACTGGTGGCTTTACTGTTTATAATGACGGAATTGCCCACTATCACAGTTCTCTCATCACCTATCTGACAAGTGTCGGGGTTTTGATGTTTGGTGTCAATTTCAATCTCTACTACTACCTCATGCTTCGTCGAGTCAAGGAATTCTTTTTTGATGAAGAACTCCGAGCATATCTCTTGATTGTAGCCATATCTACTGGTCTAATCACACTCAACACGCTTCACCTCTATAGCGGAGTTTCTCAAAGTTTTGAGATGGCCTTCTTCCAAGTATCTAACATCATTACCACTACCGGTTTTGGATATGGAGATATCACGAACTGGCCTTTGTTCTCTCAATACATCTTGCTAATGTTGATGGCAATCGGTGGTTCTGCCGGCTCCACTGCAGGTGGTCTCAAGGTTATTCGCGGAGTCATCCTATCTAAAATTGCTAAAAATCAAGTCTTGTCTACCATATCACCTCACCGTGTTTTAACCCTTCAGGTTAATCAAACGGTTATTGATAAGGATACTCAGCACAAGATTCTGAAGTACTTTGTGGTTTATATCATGATTCTACTCAGTTTGATTTTCATCGTCAGTTTAGATACCAATAATTTAATGGTTGTCACGAGTGCTGTTTTCAGTTGCTTTAACAATATCGGTCCTATTTTAGGAACAACTGCAAGTTTCTCAATTTTTAGTCCATTTTCAAAACTTCTACTATCCTTTGCAATGATTGCAGGACGTCTTGAAATCTATCCAATCATACTG
>NZ_DXLC01000302.1:0-1612 GCF_019414905.1 Streptococcus sp.
GACTTGGCTGGCTGGATTGTCTCCAACCAAAATCACTACCAAACCAGGCACTAGACCTGTTTCTTCCTTTAATCTTGCAGTCTTTTCAGCCAGCTGTCCCTGTAATTTGGCCGCTAAAGCTTTCCCATCAATAATCTGTGTCATATCACTTCTCTTTTCTTACAAATATCTTTAATTATACCAAAAAATACAATGTAGCTCTAACACTTCTTGACTAGGTCATCCTATAGTTTCAAACTATAAGAAAAAGCTCGGGTCGAGCTTTCCATTAATCTTGTCTTGAAATTTTAAAATAGATTATAAAACCTTACTCAAGAAGTCTTTAGTCCGTTGTTCTTGAGTTTGTTCAAAAATCTGTTCTGGTGTTCCGTCTTCAACAACCACACCGTCTGCCATAAAGATGACACGATCTGCCACCTCACGGGCAAATCCCATCTCATGTGTTACGATAACCATGGTCATTCCTGACTTGGCAAGGGCTTGCATAACAGCTAGAACTTCTCCAACCATCTCAGGGTCCAGAGCTGAAGTCGGCTCGTCAAAGAGCAAAACATCAGGTTCCATGGCCAACCCACGCGCGATGGCAATCCGTTGTTGCTGGCCACCTGACAAACTCTGTGGATAAGCATCTGCCTTATCTGGCAAACCAACTTTTTCCAAAAGCTCTTGGGCTCTCTTCTCAGCAACAGCCTTGCTCTCACCTTTGGTCTTGATAGGTGACAAGGTGATATTTTCCATCACAGTCATATTAGGAAAGAGATTAAATTGTTGGAAAACCATGCCCATCTTCTCACGCATGGCAAACAGGTCATTCTTCTTGTCCGTAATATCGACTCCCTCAAAGATAACCTTCCCTTTAGTCGCTTCTTCCAACAAATTCATAGAGCGAAGCAAGGTAGATTTCCCGCTCCCCGAAGGACCGATGATAACGACAACTTCTCCTCTTTTAATCTCGAGGTTGATGCCCTTCAATACTTCATTTTTTCCAAATGATTTATGTAAATTTTCAATTTTTATCAAAGTTTCTGTCATTATTTCTTATCTCCTTGTCCCATACGTTTTTCAAAAGCTTTCAAGGCTACTGTCAAAATAGAAGTCATAATCAAGTAATAAAAGGCTGCAAATAAAAGTGGTGTTAAAGGTAGATAGGTTGTTGTAGAAACTGTTGTAGCCCCGTTCCATAACTCCATAACACCGATAGCTGATAAGAGGGAACTATCCTTGATAATAGTGATAAATTCGTTCCCCAATGCTGGCAAGATATTTTTTATAGCTTGTGGCAAAATCACATAGCGCATCGCATTTTTAGGACGAATCCCTAAAGAATAGGCAGCCTCTAGCTGACCTTTTGGAACCGCATTAATCCCAGCACGAACAGTCTCAGAAACATAAGCACCACTGTTCATAGAGATAATCAAAATCCCTGGAATTAGACGAGAAAGGTCAACACCTAAAATTCCAACCTGAATAGTCGGAGCATTGATGTGCATAAGGGCAAAGGCAATCATAATCTGAACCATCATCGGTGTCCCACGGAAAATCCAAACGTACAAGTTGGCGAACCAAACAAGCGGTTTAAACTTTGAACGTTGCCCAAAAGCCAAGACAACAC
>NZ_DXLC01000303.1:0-488 GCF_019414905.1 Streptococcus sp.
GAAACTACCACTAGTGTGAGTCCAGAAGAGATTAAGAAAGAAATAGATAAAATTAAAAAATCTTATATAGAATTACAGGATAAGAATAAGCAGAAGCTATTAAATGAGATTGAGCAAATTGATTGGAAGATAATTTCTTTTTCTCAGGATGATGTAAAAGAAATCAAGAACAAAATCCCTGAAATATTGTCAAATCGTAATCAATGGATGTTCGAATCTTTGAAGAGACAAGAAGAGGAAATTGCAAATTATCCTCATTTTCCAGATTGGAAATCTAGATTATATGATATTGTTCCACTTGAAAGAAATGAAGCATTGCTGAAAGTGCTTAGGAGAGACATTAACGGAGTGATTTTCCATATTGCAGTTCTAAAAAAGAAAGAGCGCATCATTTCACAAATAACTAACAATCCATATTATACAAATGTCGAGAGAGAAAACATGCTAAAAGAAGCTTCATTAGCATATAATAGTTACGACGGTCCAGG
>NZ_DXLC01000303.1:498-9988 GCF_019414905.1 Streptococcus sp.
GTCCAGGTGGGCCTAGATGGATTTCTATATATTTGCCTTCATATTCTGATGTAAATGAAGATGTAAATATATATACTAAAAAAATAGTTTCTATGTTGTCTGACGATTTTCAAGCATTTTCATTAGCACCTACTGAAAAGAATATCAGAGAAGTTAATGCTGTTGCCTTTATGGAGAAGACGGCCATTAGTAATGATGATTCACTTTCGAAAGCAGATAAAGTTTCTATGTTTAGTAAGATTGATGACATAGTAGAAGAAGCTGTTAAAAAGATCAAAACAGAAGCGGATATACATGAGGATGGTAATTACAAAAATAGTCGAATGCTATCCCCTGAAGAGTTATCTGTCTTTACTAAGCGTATCGAAGATGTTTACCAAGGCAAAGCTAAGCCTAAGGTGACAAAAGAAGAGGCTATTCAAGCAGTTTCTACTGGAACTTCATCCTCAGTTTCAACTTCAACTCAATCTACCGTTACCTCTAATGGAGAGACTAAGAAAGATCATCAAGCAAGTAAGTGGTTTAAAGAGTCTGGGAAATGGTACTACAATGACCTCTCTGGCAATCTTGTAAGAAATCGTTGGGTAGGCCGTTATTATCTAAAAGCAGATGCTTCAATGGCTGCAAGCGAATGGATTTATGATGAAGATTATAAGAGCTGGTTTTATGTAGATTCAACTGGTAGTTATGTGGAGAAAGCTTGGCAGGGCGAATACTACCTAAAACGTGGCGGTTACATGGCTAAGAGTGAGTGGGTATTTGATTCTCAGTATGATAGTTGGTATTATCTGAACCAAGATGGTAAGTACGCTCGTAACCAATGGATTAAGGATGGGGATAAGTGGTATTACTTGTTAGCTGATGGGAAATTGGCAAAAAATATGACCATTAACGGCTATAAAGTAAATGAAAAAGGTGAATGGGTATAATTTTTTAAGTTCTATTTAAGGTTAGGTGTGTATACTATAATCATTAAATAAAGACCTCCTAATATTATTTGAAACAGATAACACTGATTTAGTTTGAATTTGACTTTCATCTAATATCTTTATTTAATAGAACTCCTAAACTTTTTCATAATAATCTCCTGCAAAAGTCGCCTGTATGGGTGGCTTTTGTTTTATCATCCATGATATAATAGAAGCAAACGGAGGACGGAAAATGGTAAAAGTACGATTGTATTTGGTACGTCATGGCAAGACCATGTTTAACACGATTGGTCGCGCGCAAGGTTGGAGCGATACTCCCTTAACAGCTGAAGGTGAGCTAGGGATTCAAGAATTAGGAATTGGTTTGCGAGAATCTGGTCTACAGTTTGAGCGTGCTTATTCGAGTGATTCTGGTCGCACTATTCAGACAATGGGAATTATCCTTGAAGAACTTGGCTTGCAGGGAAAAATCCCTTATCGCATGGACAAGCGTATCAGAGAATGGTGTTTCGGTAGTTTTGATGGAGCTTACGATGGTGATCTTTTCATGGGCATTATTCCTCGTATCTTTAATGTGGACCACGTTCACCAATTGTCTTATGCTGAACTGGCTGAGGGCTTGGTAGAGGTCGATACAGCTGGTTGGGCTGAAGGCTGGGAAAAACTCAGTGGTCGCATCAAAGAAGGCTTTGAAGCGATTGCCAAAGAAATGGAAGAACAAGGTGGGGGCAATGCCCTTGTCGTGAGCCACGGAATGACCATTGGAACCATTGTTTATCTGATTAATGGTATGCATCCGCATGGTCTAGATAATGGTAGCGTGACGATCCTTGAATATGAGGACGGGCAGTTTAGCGTTGAAGTTGTCGGCGATCGTAGTTACCGAGAACTAGGACGTGAGAAGATAGAAGAAGCCTCTATTTAATCAGTCTAGACTTGCTTGCTATGAAATAGGGATTTGATAGGAATATCAAGATAAGAAAAAACAGCCGAGGATAATCTTTTCGGCTGTTTTTGATGGGGGAAACTAAAGTGTAATGCTGTTGCTTTTAGAGATTTTCATAAACAAGAGCAAGGAACCTACTGTTAGAATAGTCAGGATAGTTGACAAGGCTGCGGCTACACCGTAATTCCCTCTGAGAACTTCTGTATAAATGGCTACAGTCATTGTTCTTGTTTTGACATTGTAGAGGAGGATAGAAGTAGAGAGTTCTGAAATCATTGTGACCCAAGATAGGATGGCTCCAGAAATAATACCAGATAGCATCATTGGAGTTGTAATCTTGGCAAAGGTATTGAGGCGGCTACTTCCTAAGCTTTCAGCAGCTTCTTCAATACTTGGTGCTATTTGTTGCAAACTAGCAACAGATGAGCGAATAGTATACGGTAATCTTCTGACAGATAGAGACATAATCAAGATGAAAGCTGTCCCTGTAATCATAAGAAATCCACTTCCAAATAGACCAGTATTAAAGGAAGAGATGAAGGCAATCCCTAGAACGGTTCCTGGTACAATATAAGGGACCATACTGAGACTGTCAATTAAGTTTGTAAACAAATTACGTTTTCTAACGGCTAGGTAGGAGATAAATGTTGCGAATAGGACAACTAGAACTAAGGCAATCAAAGGGATACGAATAGTATTGAAAATAGCAGATCCCATACGATTGAAAGCTACCTTGTAACTGTTTAGAGAATAACCTTTGACAAATACCATACCTGATGTTTCTAGGAAAGAAGTATAAATCAAGTAGACTTGAGGTAGAACAGAGAACAAGATAATTCCGTAGACTGTTGCATAAATGGCAGCCATTTTTCCTTTTGTAGTTTTTTTAGGCTCGATTGGATGGAGCGAATTCATACTGAAACTATAGCGGTTTGAAATGTATTTTTGGATAAGGAAAATTGCCAAGGCAATGATAATCGCCATAATTGCTAAAGCAGATGCAAAAGCAGAATTTCCTCCAACCTCGCTAATGAATTGGGTATAAATCAAGACGGGAAAAGTCCGATATCCTTCACCAATTAACATCGGTGTTCCAAAGTCTGAGAATGCTCTCATAAATACAAGCAGGGCAGCAGCTAGTAAGGTTGGAACTAGGAGAGGCAAAACAACCGTTACGATACGCTTAAATCCGAAGGACCCCATGCTTTCAGCGGCTTCAAGTAGAGAATTGTCAATACTTTTCATTGTCCCAGCAACGTATAGAAATACCAGTGGGAATAGTTGCAGTGTAAAGACAAGTACAATTCCTTTGAATCCATAAATATCAATAGCTGGAAGATGAAAGGCATTTGTCAGGAATTTAGTAATGACCCCATTTCGTCCCAGCAAGAGAATCCAGGAGTAGGCTCCCACGAAAGGAGCTGACATGGAAGCAATGATAATCAATATTTGTAGAAATTTCTTTCCCTTGAAGTCATACATAGAGAAGAGATAAGCTAATAAGGTTCCTACGACTAAGGAAGTGACAGTAGCGGTAATGGAGACCTTGAAACTGTTGACTAATGTCTCAGAGTAGTAGGCTTTACTAAAGAAAGTGACAAAATTAGCTAGTGAGAATTGTCCCTCATGTATGAGTGCTTGCTTGAGCACGGTAACGATAGGATAAACGAGAAAGACAAGATAGGTAAGAAAGATGAAGAAAGAGGAGGCTGTCCAAATATTTAGTTTTTTACGTTCCATGGTTGACTCCTTTTATCAGGTTTTGTGAACCATCTGCAGAAAAGACGTTTAATTTTTGAGTATTGATTCGTAGACGAATACGATCGCCTTTTTGTAGATCTTCTTCAAAAGTTGATTCTTCGCTAACTTGAATTTTTGAGGCAAAGCCTGTCTCGATGAAATATTCAGTATTTAGTCCAAGATAGACGCTATCGCTAATAGTTCCTTCAATATCTCCAGATTCATCTTTGATAAACTCTTCAGGACGAATGCTTACATGAATGGCTTGTTCCTCAGCCTGATCAAGGGCTGGCATTCGAAGGGCATAGCCATCTGAAAAGACGATATAAGCGCCGTCACTCCGTTTTTCGAGATTGGCAGGGATAATATTTGTGCGTCCGATAAAGGTTGCTACAAACTCATTAGCTGGTTTATGATAGAGTTCTTTTGGTCGGCCGATTTGTTGGATGACTCCGTCTTTCATAACAGCAATTTGGTCTGAAATAGCCATAGCTTCTTCTTGGTCGTGGGTTACATAAACAGTTGTAATTCCCACTTCGTGTTGGATTTCTCGAATAGCTTGACGCATATCCAAGCGAAGTTTGGCATCTAGGTTACTAAGCGGTTCGTCCATGAGGAGAACACTTGGATTAACAGCTAAGGCACGTGCTAAAGCAACACGTTGTTGTTGTCCACCACTGAGTTTATCGGGCTTCCGATCCGCATATTGAGCAATTTGCATGAGTTCAAGATACTTATTGGTCTGTTGTACCAATTCTTCTTTTGGAACCTTCTTTTGCTTAAGACCAAAAGCGACATTATCTCGGACAGTCAAATGTGGGAAAATAGCGTAGTTTTGGAAAACCATCCCTATATTGCGTTTGCTAGGTTCCATATTATTGATTTTTGTATCATCGAAGTAAAATTCTCCGCCTTCGATACTGTTGAAACCTGCAATCATACGAAGAAGAGTCGTTTTCCCACACCCTGAAGGCCCAAGAAGGGTAAAGAGACTTCCTTTTGGAATTGTAATGTTCAAATTCTCAATAACAGGGACATCGTGGTAGATTTTTTTGGCGTTAATAATTTTGATCTCACTCATAGTGAACCTCTTTTACTGTTTAGATTGGATATCTGTAAAGACTTCGTTGTATTTCTTAACGATATCTGATTTATTCTTGATGACATAATCATAATCTTCAGTGAGTGTTTTGATTTTGTCAATTGGTTTCATATTTTCGCTTGTTTTAGCATTTTTACGAACAGGACGGTTAGTAGTGGTCGTACCAAGTGTATCTTGTACTTCTTGAGAGATGATGAAATCGATAAATTTCTTGGCATTTTCCATGTTTTTAGCTTTTTTAACGATAGCAGCACTAGCAGGTAGGAAGACTGTTCCTTCTTTTGGATAGACTACCTTAATGTTAGCTCCGTCATTTAAGAGTTTAACTGCTGGATCTTCATAAGAGAGACCAACAGCCATTTCTCCGTCAGCGACTGCTTTATAGACACCAGATGAGCTTGAACCGATTTTACCATCAATAAGTGTGAAGAGATCTTTTACATAAGACCAGGCTTTATCGTCTTTGTAACCACCTTGAGCTTGTAGCATATTTGTTAATTGAGCAAAGGCGCTAGAAGAGTTTGCTGGGTCAGCAGTTGCAATTTTTCCTTTTAGTTCAGGTTTGAGAAGGTCGCTATATCCTTCGATGTTCATACCTTTCGTTAAATCAGGATTGACGATTAAAACACTACCATCTAGTGTATAAGGTGTAGAGTAGCCAGTTGTGTTTTGATATTCTTTGATAACATTATCATTTTCTTTTGAAGTATAGTTTTCAAAGAGTTCTCCGTGGGTAGCATATTGTGTATAAGAACCACCAAAGATGACATCAGCTACAGGAGCTTCTTTTTCTGACTCTAGTTTTTTGAAAAGTTCTCCAGTACCAGCTTGAATCAGTTCTACTTTGATACCATATTTTTCTTCAAAGGCAGGAATAGTTGCTCCGATTAAGCCCTCTGAGTTTGGTGAATAAACGACTAGCGAACCGCCGTCTCCTTTATCAGATGAACCGCCATCGGCAGATTCATTAGAAGAACAAGCAGCAAGACCAAAAAGGGCTAGTCCGCAAGCAGCATAATACATCCATTTCTTTTTCATGATGGATACCTCCGTTGTGTTATTTAAGTTTATTTTAAAATAATGTAAGCGTTTTTAAAACCGATAATTCTATTCTATTAGAGTAAAATTCTCTACAAAAACGGAAGTAATCTTTTTGATTTTATAGCAGGGTTTGACAGTTAATCACTGGTAAGTCAAATTTTATTTTTTAGATTGGATATCTGTAAAAATGTCATTGTACTTTTTAAGAATAGCAGATTTATTTTTAATGACATAATCGGAATCTTCGGTAGCAATATTGATTTCTGTTATAGCCTTCATATTTTTATTGGTTTTAGCATTTTTACGAATGGGTCTGATTGTTGTTTCAGTTCCTAGCTTATCTTGGATTTCTTGAGAAAGGAGGAAATCGATAAATTTCTTAGCGTTTTCCATGTGTTTGGCATTTTTGACGATAGCCGCGTTACCAGGTAAAAAGACGGTACCTTCTTTTGGATAAATGACTTTTACATCAACTCCATCATTTAAGAGTTTTAAGGCAGGATCTTCATAGGTTAGTCCTACAGCCATTTCTCCATCGGCGACAGCTTTGTAAACATTTGAAGAACTAGATGCAATCTTTCCATCTACTAGGGTAAATAGATTTTTCACATAGGTCCAAGCTTGTTCATTTTCGTATCCCCCTTGATCGACAAGCATGTTTGTTAATTGAGCAAAGGCGCTAGATGCGTTACTTGGATCAGCAGTAGCAATTTTTCCTTTTAATTTAGGATTGAGTAGATCATTGTAGCCTTCAATTTTAATATCTTTTGTAAGGGCTGAATTGGCAATGATGACACTGACATCAAGTGTATAAGGCGTGTAGAATCCAGTTTTGTTTTGATATTCAGGGATTATCTGGTCGTTCTCTTGAGAAATATAAGGTTCAAAAAGATTTTCGTTAGAAGAGAAGAGGGCGTAGGAGCCTCCGAAAATGACATCAGCTACAGGGGATTCTTTTTCGGCCTCAGCTTTTTTGAACAATTCACCAGTGCTTGCTTGTACTAAGTCAACCTTAATACCATATTTTTCTTCGAAGGCTGGGACTGTTTCTTCGATAAGGTCTTCAGGGTTAGGCGAGTAGACAACCAAAGTGCTATCTGAATCTTTTTCAGTGCTAGTTTCCGCTTCTATAGGTGAAGAACATCCTGATAAAGAAAGGAATATCCAGCCACAAGAGAGAAAGAATAGTATTTTTTTCATAAGTATCTCCTTTTTTACGAACATTTTCTCTACCTAGATTATTAATGTTTTCAAATTGTAGAGTTCTACAGGATATAATAAAAACCTTAAAGAAATCTAAAACGAAAAATAGGAAATGGGTATCTCGAGCAAGGATGGGTACACTGTAACTGGGATTTCGATGGTAATCCTCTTCAAAACACGTCGCTTTATCTGCAATCTCAAAGCTATGATTTGAGCAGCTTGTAGCGAGTTTCATAGTTTGCTCTAGTATAAGTACAAAATAAAAAGATTGCCTGATTTGAGCAATCCTTTTACATCAATGATTTTTATCCATGAGTTTTAATTCTTTTGGAGAAATATGGAGATATTTTTTAAAAACTTTGGCAAAATATTTATAGTCTGAAAATCCAACTTGTTCAGAGATATCGCTTAAGGGAGAATTAGGGGACTCAGCTATTTTATCTATAGCTTGCTTGAGGCGGTAGCGTAAGATATATTCATTTAGCGTCATTGGGAAGTCTTCTTTGATAACCTTATATAGATAACTCTCACTATATCCTAGATTCTCTGCAATGCTAGAAATGGTAAAGTGCATACAGTAGTGTTGGTGCACAAATTCAAGAATTTGCTGAATGATTTGGTTTTGTGTATCAATTTGTTGGATAGAGGTGAGTAAAGTTTGATATTCTTCTAAAAAAGGAGTTTCTTGACGAGTGCTAACTCGTAATCGCAAAACAATTTTTTGAAGACATTCTGTCAACTCCTTGGTATCAATTGGTTTGGATAAGAAATCTACCGCTCCATATTGCATGGCTTTTTTGGCATTTTGAAAATCGTTATAACCTGATAAGATAACTTTTTCATAGGAGAGAGTACGAGTGGCTTCGAACATCATAAAAGCATCCATAATTGGCATTGTGATGTCTGTTAAGACAATATGAGGTTCTTTTTCGTGGATGAGTTTCATTCCCTCTTGACCGTGACTGGCAGTTCCTACGACTTGGATACCTAATGCAGAGTAGTCTACGGCAATCTCTAGCCATTTTCGAATGAGGTGTTCGTCTTCTACGATAATGAGCTTAAACATGAGTTAGTCCTTTCGTTATAAATTTGACCCAAGTTTCTCCTTGGCGATTGACTCCTAAATCTAGCTGGACATCAGAAAAGAAATTGCTCAATCGTTTATAGCTGTTAACGATGCCATGCTGGGTATGAGGGCTTTCTAAAGAGTCTAAAATAGCGAGTCGCTCTTGTTTTGTGAGCCCTCCAGCATTATCCTTGACTAAAAAAGTCAGAGAATCTGCTTCCAAGGTAATTTGGATATCAATATGAAGATCAATACGGTATTGCATCCCATATTTTATAGCATTTTCTACTAGAGGAAGCAAGAAAAGTTTAGGAATAGGCTGATTATCAACAGTTTCTGGGCAGACAATATCATAGGAAAAGTGCTCAAAACGAATCTTATGAATAATAAGGTAATCCTCTATAATCTTTAAATCCTGACAAATGGTTGTTTCTTTTTCTAAATCGGTGATACTGTAGCGAAGAATGCGCGTGAGATTTTGAATCAGGTCTTGTGTGAGAGCAGCATCCATTAAAGAAGTGATTTTAATCGTCTCAAGTGTATTGTAGAGAAAATGAGGATTGAACTGAGCTTCCAGCATTTTTCTTTCAAAAATCCACTTTTCTTTTTCGATGGTCAACATTTTTTGATGAAGTTGATCTAATTCGTACAACATATTGTTGATTTTTTCGGCCATAAATTCAAACTCATCACCTGTTTGTAGAGAAAGCCTTTTTTCTGCTTGTTTGGGAATTTCTTGAAGTTGGTAAACTAAGCTTTCAATAGGAACAGCGTTGTGTGTGGCAATCTTATGAGCAATTCGCCTTGCTTGCCAGAAGTAGAGGAAGAATATACATAAGGTGAGAATGGAGGCTAGACCGAGTAAGCTAGGAATGGGAAAAAAGGATTGAAAAGTATAGATTGAAAAAATAGCACCGACTTTTTCTTTTTGAACAATAAGCGGTTCATTCGCATACCAGTGGGTGCGAGAGTGTAGGAGTTTTTCATCAAATTTTTCAAGAGTGGAACGAGTAAATTGATTTGTATTGTTGGAAAACATATTTCCAAAGCTATCGGTAATGATGTATTTGGAATTGATCATTGGGAAACTTGAGATGAAATCATTCTCATTTACGAAAGCAATAGTATAGGCCTTAACTCGTTGGTTTTGAAGTAGTGGTTTGATAAAGAGTGTGTAATGTTGCTTATCTGAAGAGAGTGCAATTTTTTCTGTAACTTTTTCTTGAGAAGGATTTTGAATGAGCAGTTTTAGATAGTAGGGAGATAAAATACTTTCTTGATGATTTCGATTGGTACTAAATAGCAATTCACCTGTATCACTTAGGATAATGAGGTCAGAACTAAGTTTTAATTTAGCTTTTGTCTCGTAAAATAAGCTAAAGACTTCTCTCTCTGTGTGTTTGCCATCCAAAAATCCAGGAATCATTTTATGGTTCATAGTGGTTAGGAGATCACTATTTGCT